>CAJTRV010000018.1 GCA_910578855.1 uncultured Bacilli bacterium | reverse complement strand
AAAGACTACTGGTATACTTTACAGTAATCTTTGTATACTTTTTCAGCAGTCTCGTTAATCGATACCAATTATCTTCATTCAAGGAGTGTCGACAAGAGGATAAAGAAAATTATTTAGAATTAAAGAAACAGTTGAGACAGTTACAGAATATGGTGCAATCTGACGCGGGTGTCCGAGTAAATGAACATGATTCGAATCTAGATGGCGAAGTTCACCAAAAGCAGAAATATAAAAAGTATTAGAACAGGATTTTTACCGGTAAGCTTGCTATTTTAATAAGACGTCATGTCTTTTTTTCTTAAAATACTAGGGAAATACAGGGAAGTTTGTTATAATAGAGGTAAGGTGATAGCATGAAACAAGAAAACATCCGAAATTTTTCTATTATTGCGCATATCGATCATGGTAAGAGTACGATTGCGGATCGAATTTTAGAAGTAACAGGCGCAATTACAGATCGGGAGAAACAGGCCCAACTATTAGATAATATGGATATTGAACGGGAACGAGGAATTACCATCAAATTAAACGCCGTCCAACTTCAATATCATTATCAGGATGAAGATTACATCTTACATTTAATTGATACTCCAGGACATGTAGATTTTACCTATGAAGTGAGTCGTAGTTTAGCCGCTTGTGAAGGGGCCATTTTAGTAGTCGATGCTGCCCAAGGAATTGAGGCGCAGACACTGGCTAATTTATATTTGGCATTAGAACATGATTTAAAGATTATTCCAGTGATTAACAAGATTGATTTACCCAATGCTGATCCTGATAAGGTTAAGCAGGAGTTAATCGATACATTAGGGTTTCAGGAAGATGAGTTTGTGTTAACCAGTGCCAAAAATGGCCTTGGTATTCAAGAATTGGTCACAACAGTGATAGAAAAAGTTCCAGCTCCTAAGGGAAATGACAAAGAACCATTGCAAGCGTTAATTTTTGATAGTTATTATGATCCATATCGTGGAGTAGTAGCTTTAATTCGCATTGTCAATGGTTGCTTACGAGTTGGGGATAAAATAGAGATGATGGCAACGAAAGCAACTTATGATGTAGTTGAGCTTGGAATTCATAATCCCAAAGAGGTATTAAAAAAGGAATTGGTAGCTGGTGAGGTTGGATTTCTTGGGGCAAGTATGAAAAGTATCAGCGATGTAAAAGTAGGGGATACCATCACATTAGCTGCATGTCCTGCCAAGGAATCACTTCCGGGATATAAACCAATGAAACCGATGGTTTTTTGTGGATTATACCCAATTGAGACAAGTCGCTATCCTGAGCTTCGTGAAGCCTTAGAAAAGTTAAAGTTGAATGATGCCGCTTTGACATTTACACCTGAGACATCGAATGCGTTGGGATTTGGATTTCGCTGTGGCTTTCTCGGATTACTGCATATGGAAATTATCGAGGAACGAATTGAACGTGAATTTGGAATTACGTTAATTGCTACTAGCCCTTCCGTAATTTACGAGATCACACAAACAGATCAGTCACTATTGATGGTTGATAGCCCAGCTAAGATGCCAGAAAAACAAAAGATTCAAGAGATCAAAGAGCCTTATATTAGAACCAATATTTTTGTACCTAGTCAATATATCGGTCCTGTAATGGAGCTCTGTCAAACGAAACGTGGAACCTATGTATCGATGGAATATATCGATGAGACAAGGGTAAATATTCATTATGAGATTCCACTATCAGAAATTGTCTATGATTTTTTCGATAAACTAAAATCGTCGACCAAGGGATATGCTTCATTTGATTATGAACCAATCGGTTACCAAAGTAGCAATCTCGTTAAAATGGATATCTTATTAAATGGTGAGATTGTCGATGCCCTTAGTATGATTGTACACAAGGACTTTGCTTATAAACGTGGAAAAGCCATTGTTGAAAGCTTAAAAAAATTAATTCCGAGACAACAATTTGAGGTGCCGATCCAAGCGAGTATTGGGAATAAAGTTGTTGCCAGAACAGATATTAAAGCCTTACGGAAAAATGTGCTTGCCAAATGTTATGGTGGCGATGTGAGTCGAAAACGGAAATTACTCGAAAAACAAAAAGAGGGAAAAAAACGTATGAAAATGGTCGGGAGTGTCGAAGTGCCTCAAGAAGCCTTTTTGGCGGTCCTCAGTATGGAAGAAGAATAAAGGAAAATACGAGACTATTTTCTTTTTTTGTGTACATTTTTGATGAAACAACATATACTTTAATAGGTGGTAATCATGGAGAATAAGGAAGCGTTTAAAAGTTTTGTCAAGGAGAATCCCAAATTGGTTCGTTTTGTCAAGAACGGGGACATGTCATGGCAAAAATTTTACGAAATGTATGATTTATATGGTGCAGAGCATGAAGTATGGAATGATTATATCCCAAAGGCTGATTCTAAAAAGACGGAAGAGGCAGCCTCTGCTGGAGCGGCTGCTGGGGCCCTTGGAATTACCGAGTTAGTCAATATGTTTAAAAATGTCGATTTAGATAGTATTCAAAATGGGGTAAATAGTATTCAACGGGTTTTAGGTGTATTTCAAGATTTTAATAAAAAAGATACGCCTACCAAAGAAACGTATAAACCACGACCAATTTATAAACATTTTGAGGATTAAATGGTCGTCGATCTCCAATTTAAAATTAAGAATAATCCCAGTTATCGACAATATCTAAGGGAACATTCCTATTGGTATAAAACATTAAATCGTGATCCAGCCATGTTTCAGACATTTGTTGAAGAGGTCAAAGATGCCTATCATTTAAGACCAGCTGATCGGTTGACCAAAGCGTTAGAAACAATTGAAATTATGCAATCTTTAATGTCTAGTTTCAAATAATATGATAAAATAGATTTATATACAAAAAAATCCTAATCATATGATAGGATTTTATGAAGGGGAGTATATTGTAACATTGCTGTTACATTTCTATTTTGATCTATTATTAGAAAATTATACATAGGAGGTTGTTTTTTTTGAGAATTATTAGTGGAACATATCGTGGTCTTACAGTAACAGGCTTTGATATTAAGGGAACGCGACCAACCATGGATCGAGTTAAAGAATCGATGTTTGCGATGATTCAGGGACACATCAAGAATCAAGTTGTATTAGATTTGTTTGCAGGGAGTGGGAATTTAGGTTTAGAAGCGATTAGCAATGGGGCAAAGAAAACTTATTTTGTTGATTTTAACCAAAAAGCGGTGTCAACAATTTTAGAAAATATCGAACGGATGCGAATAACGGAAGCGTATGAAGTTTTAAAGATGGATTATAAATTGGCGTTAAAAACATTGGCAAGTCGGAATATCAAGTTCGATGTTGTATTGTTGGATCCACCGTATCGGAAGAGCTTTATCAATGAAATTTTGGAACAACTAGTTACGATGCATTTATTAGCACCCCAAGCACTTGTTGTGTGTGAGTACGATCAGGAAGAATTAAAAAGTGAGCACTTAACGTGTATCAAAGAGCGACGTTATGGAAATAAGTATGTAAAAATTTATCAGAATCAAATAGATGGTTGTAATTAAATATAAAAGGATTTCTTTATTGGGAAATTCTTTTTGTTTAGGTTATTGTTCAAAAGGGGTCATGATCATAACGGTAAATATGATTATTTTTGATTGGGATGCAGGAATATTCTAATTGCTATTGAATGATATTAGTGAGGAGGTGAAAACGGTCATAAAAAAATATCCGTTTGTCAGGCAACAGGATAGGACTGACTGTGGCATTGCTTGTCTTTCGATGTTGATTCAATATTATCATGGTTATCTAGCGCTTCCCCGGTTACGTGATATGTGTGATACCAATCGTCGAGGAACTACAGCCTATCATTTGATCCAAGCTGCCAAAGAGCTCGGATTCCGTGCTTATGGTGTTAAACTTGAGTCTATCGAAGTAAGAGATGTTATTTTTCCCTTTATTGCTCATTTAAAGATTGCGGAAGATTGTTATCATTATGTTGTCGTATATAAAATGAATCCACATAAAAAAACACTATTGATTGCTGATCCAGCAACTAAAATAGAGCGAGTTTCCATGGATTTTTTTCTAGAACAGTGGACAAACGTAGCGATTATACTATATCCCATTCATAGTCTGCCTATACTTGATGATCAGTTATCATTTTCTGAATTTCTCATTACAGTTATGAAACCATATCGAATGATATTTGGTAAACTGTTTTTCTTATCAATGATTTTTAGTATTACATCGGTGGTCAGTGGCTTCTTTTTACAATTTGTATTAGAAGCGGTATCTGGTTTTACCCAACTTAGACAATTACAAGTCGTCTGTCTGATCTTTTTTCTTATCTATTTATTTAAGAATGTAACTGACTATATGCGCAATCGCTTATTTGTTATCTTTTATGAAAAAGTCCAACTCTTTCTTAATAGTGATATTTTTAAACGGCTCGTTTTTCTTCCTTATCGATATTATGAGAATCGTTCAACTGGTGAGGTGTTGGCAAAATTGGAGGAAATGACGCAAATTCAACTCTTTCTTGGAAATTTATGTCTTTTCCTTTCCTTTGATGCGATTTTAATCGTGGTGTCTTTTCTCGTATTATGGTGTTTTCATTCGATGTTATTTCTGTTACAACTTTTTTTATGTTTGATCATGATGGGATTGTTTTGGGGACTACGTTTTCGTTATCAAAAGTGTCAATTGCACCTGCAGCAGCAAAAAGGTATTATCAATCAAACGATGACAGAAACATTAACGGCTTTTGAGAGCGTTAAGGGAAATCATTTGGAACATCATGTGATTTCTTATTTCCTAACGGATTACTTAAAGATGGCATCCAGGCGAATACGAAAACAGCGCTTGGTATATTGTCATCAATTTGCCCATCAACTAATCTGTGATAGTATCTATGTGATCCAACTATTGATCGCTGGATATTTTATTATCGATGGTACAATGAAAATTGGTAGTATAATGATCCTTCAGACACTAATGATGTATGTAATTGGAGGAATGGAACAGTTGCAGACCTTATTACAATATTATTATCAAGCTCGTATTTCCTTTGACCGGCTTTCCTTTTTATTTATGGAGAAGCAGAATAATAATAGCATGATAGTAGACTGTTTGGGATCCATTTGTATTCAGAATTTAACATTTTCCTATGGGAATGGACAACCCCTGATTGAAAAAGCATCATTTCAAATTCCAGCGGGGGCTAAAGTTTTATTATTAGGTCATAGTGGTAGTGGAAAAAGTACCTTGTTAAAATTATTGATGCGCTACTATGATATTGATCGGGGACAAATCTTAATCGATGGTGTTGATATTATGGATTATACGGAACAGGGCTTGGCGAATCATATTTGTTATTTGAATCAACTAGGAACCTTATTTTCTGGAACGATCTATGAAAATATTGTTTTGAAGAGAACAATTTCCTCTCAGCAATTTTTAGAAATTGTTCGTCTTTGTAAGATTGATCAAATACTTCAACAACGAAATATTGGTTTTACTATGCGGCTTGAGGAAAATGGGGCTAATTTATCAGGTGGGGAACGGCAACGTATTTTATTAGCACGCGCATTATTATGTCCATTTGATATTTTATTAATCGATGAAGGAACCAGTCAAATGGATGATTGGTTAGAACAACATATTTTGCAAGCTTTATTTTCAAAATATCGCCAAAAGACAATTATTGTCATCTCTCACCGACAGAATAGTGCTTGGTTATTTGATCAAATCGTTGAATTAAAGGATCATCATCTTCGGAGACTTGCATGAATGATATTTTTGATTATGGGTATACATTTCTACACGGGGATGATCGTCTTAGTAATTATTATCTTTTATTGATTGGGGTTCTTTGTGGGGTCGTAGCATTTAGCAGTATGATTTCCTATCCTAATGTCATTAGAATCCCAGGAACAATTCATATCGCAAATGAAAAGCTTCAAATTTCTTATATTATTAAGGATGAAGATATTCCCCAGATTTTAGAAGCAAAATTATATCTTCTTGAACAAATTTATTCTTATCAAGTAATCCAAGTAACTATGATCTCTGATCAAGGATATTATAAAGTTCTTCTTCAAGGTGAACCGTTAGAGGCCACTTGGCTAGAGGAAATGCAAGTGACGTTGACATTTGAACTAGGGAAGACGACGTTTTACGAGCAAATAAAGAAAAAAATGAAAGGGTGGTTTTTATCAGTAAAATAGAGACAATAGAATTAAAGAACATAACAGGTGGAGCGATATCATTTACAACTGGTAGCCTTATTGTTGCTGGTGTGGTATTCCTGATTGGGGTAATCGATGGGTTTGTTAGACCATATGCGTGTCATAAATGAAACTGACAGAAAAAGAATTACTTCAAGTAACAGGAGGGGCCACATTATCGGCTACCATGATCAATGCAATTGTCAAGGGTGTTGATATTGTTCTTGATATCGGTAGAAGTCTAGGAACGGCAATTCGTCGTCTTGGAGATCAGAAGACATGTCCATATTAAGAAAAATTAGCACCGGATTATTGTTTATTATCATGTTCCTTTTTCTTTTTTATGTTGGGGTCCAAGTTGGCAATTACTTTTATGAAATGTTTTTTAGTTGACATAAATGAATAAAAAAAGAGTTGTTTTTTGAAAATTATTGAAATATATAGTGTTTTTTGTTGAAATCAGGCTGTATCCATGTTATAATATCCCTAGTTTTAGAAGGGAGGGATTATCTAATGGCTACAGTTGTTGTAAGAAACGGTAACGTTGATGGTGCACTACGTACGTTGAAACAAAAAAACGCTAAGGATGGCCTCCAAAAACAAGTACGCGACCGACTTGATGGTTATATGAAACCTGGAGTAAGAAGAAGAAAAGCGAAAAAAGAAGCAATCAGAAACAGTCGCAAGAAAGCTCGTAAGGAAAATCGTTATAATTAGTAGAAGGCTTTTATAGGCCTTTTTTTAGGCAAGTGGAAAGCGCGCGAGGATCGTTATTACAAGACTTAAAAGAAGTATTGAGAAAGTAACCCTATGGTGGGATAAAGATACGCCGAAGGTAAAAGAGAAGTATTTAGGCTCAATTACTCGAATCATTTGCGAGAAATTGAGCGAATGGGGAAAATAGTGTCACTATTTTTTTCTTTCCGCATAAAATTATTTGTAGCAAGGGAGGAACAGATATGGAAGAAATGAAAACAATACCAACGCAGTTAGATTTTACAATTCATAATATAGTAAACGAAAATGGACAAATTACAAAAGAACAGAATTTAATTGCCACCAACGAAGGTGAGCAAACAGAGTGTGAATTAATTCGTGCTGAGAAAGAGAATATTTTTTACATGAGAATGGGAGAAATTAGTTTGATATTAGAAATCGATGAGGAAGCATTGATGGAAGAGGCGTGCTATTATAGCGTACAGCGTCATGACTATCAACAATATCATGACATCATATTTTCTTTTCATGCTGATGAAACGGAAATTAAGGTATACCGTGACCATCAACAAGTAGAAGATATTGCTCCACAAAAAAGGTTAAATATTGTCCGTTGTTAACACACTAAGAGAGTGAGAATCTCATTCTTTTTTTTCAAATAGGGAGTCAAGTCCCATTAGGCCATATAGATTAGCTAGATGATGGAACAATAAATCTGGGAAAATCCGCCTTTTTCACATTTTTTTGTTGTCATCACATATAATTTATGGTATATTATTAGTGGCTTTTTCAAATACACATGTTATGGATTTTTATGCCGAGTGCCAAAGTTGGTGGTGTAAAAAGTAGAAGTAACAGAGGAAATAACAAAAGGAGGATGAAAATATGGCCGTAGTGTCAATGAGTTATTTATTAGAAGCAGGGGTTCATTTTGGTCATCAAACCAAACGATGGAACCCAAAAATGAAAGAGTATATTTATACGTCAAGAGATGAAATTTATATTATCGATTTACAAAAAACCGCAAAGAAAATTGAAGAAGCATATGTTGCGTTAAAGGAAATCGTTGATAAGGGTGGAAAAGTTTTATTTGTTGGAACGAGAAAACAAGCGCAAGAAGCGATTAAAGAAGAGGCAATTCGTAGTGAGTCTTTCTATGTAACAGAACGATGGTTAGGTGGAACTTTGACAAACTTTAAAACGATTCGTCGTCGTGTAAAACGTTTAGAACAAATTGAAAACATGGAAAAAGATGGAACTTTTGATTTATTACCAAAAAAAGAAGTAATTGGTTTGAAAAAAGAATATGCGAAATTAGATAAATTATTGTGTGGTATTCGTGAAATGAATAAATTACCAGATGCAATGTTTATCGTTGATCCATCAAAAGAGGATATTGCTATTCGGGAAGCTCGAAAATTAAAGATCCCAGTATTTGGAATTGTTGATACCAACTGTGATCCAGATATGGTAGATTACGTGATTCCAGCAAACGATGATGCGATTCGTGCTGTTCGTTTGATTACTGGTGTGATGGCGAATGCTGTTTGTGAAGCAACTGGATTAAAAATGAATGTTTATGTCAATGAAGACGATAAAAAAGCGGGAGATGCAACAGAAATTATGCAAAAAGCTGTTGACTCTGTTCACAAAAAAGAACCAAGACGTTTTGATCGAAACAAACGTTTTAATAACAATGATCGAAGATCATACAATAATGATAGAAAGCCGTTTAATCGTGACAACCGAAGATTTGAGAATAATCGACCAAAACAACAAGAAGAAGCAACAACTCCAAAAGCTGAGTCTAAATCAGTAGCGCCAGTTGTTGAAGAGAAACCAGCATCTGTAGTAGAAATGGTAGATCTAAGCAAAAAAACAGTAAGTGAGTTACGTGATATGGCAAAAGCAAAGGAAATTAAAGGTTACTCAACCATGAAAAAAGCAGAATTAATTGATGCTTTAAAATAAAAAAATATGAGATGACCCATGTGTCATCTTTCATTTTAGAGGAGGAGAAAATATGATTAGTGCTAGCTTAGTAAAAGAGTTAAGAGAAAAAACTGGAGCCGGGATGTTAGATTGTAAAAAAGCGTTAGAAGCCAATGACGGAAACATCGATGCAGCAGTAGATTGGTTAAGAGAAAAAGGAATTTCTAAAGCTGCTAAAAAAGCGGATCGAATCGCAGCTGAGGGAGTAGCTGAAATTAAGATTTCAGGGAACAATGCAGTTATTTTAGAGATGAATTCAGAAACTGACTTTGTTGCTAAAAATGATGAGTTTAAAGAATTGGTAAATAATGTTCTTGATGCTATTTTAGCAGGTAACCCTGAAACGTTGGAAGATGCTTTAGCTTTATCTGTAAATGGTAAAACAGTTGAAGAAATGATCGCTAGTAAAACAGCAACCATTGGTGAAAAATTAAGTTTCCGTCGCTTTACAAAATTGACTAAGAAAGAAAGTGAAGCTTTTGGATCTTACATTCATATGGGTGGAAAGATTGCCGTTTTAACATTAGTTGATCAAGCAAGCGTAGAAGTAGCCAAAGATGTTGCTATGCATGCTGCAGCAATGCGCCCAACTTGTGTTCGTCGTGACCAAGTTCCAGCAGAAGATGTAAAACGTGAAGAAACAGTTCTTAAAGAACAAGCAATGAATGAGGGAAAACCTGCTGAAATTGCTGAAAAGATGGTTCAAGGAAGAATTAATAAATTCTATAAAGAAATTTGTTTAGAAGAACAACCATTTGTTAAAGATGGAGATATCACAGTTGGAACTTATGTAAAGAACAACGGTGGAACAATCGTAAATATGATTCGTTACGAAGTTGGTGAAGGAATGGAAAAACGTGAAGAAAACTTTGCTGAAGAAGTAATGAATCAAATTAAGTAAAATAAAGGAGAAGTAGAGGTAACAGGGTTATCTCTTTCTTATCCTTTTAGAAGTATGTTGTGTGTTGTATTAATAAAAGAAAGAAGGAAATAATACGTGAAAGAACGTAAAATTAAAGCACATGACTTATTTGTCGACATTGAGGAAATAGAGGGGCAGGAATCGGTTCTTGTATTTTATGAAAAAAATCGTTTGAATCAGATGACAAGAAAATGGATGGTAGAACAAAATATCGTTGGATATGATGTGATCGATGGAGTTGCCAATTACGAATTAGAGGCAACTGTAATTGAAGAATTACTCGATCCTGAAGTTGCTATCTATGATGATGAAAATAGCGGAATTCCCCTTTATAATATGGTATTATATTTATTTAATTGTTCAGAAATTCAGGAGGAGAATCTTTCCCATTTAGAAGAACGATTATTAGATCTTTACTATCGTAATAAAGATCATTTTGAACAGTATATTGAACAGACGTTTACGTCAGTAAATCTCCAATTTGGAAAGTATTTCTATAATGCCCATTTAATCAATGAGATAAAACAATGCTTTGATATCTTTGATTGTTTGGTTCAAGGAAACAAACCAAAACCCAATAAACAATTCCTTTTAAAAATATAATTTGTAATTGTAAAGAAACAACAAAATAAAACAGAAAAGAAGCGTTACTTTTCTGTTTTGTTTTGGGAAATTGGTAGCCATAGTTCATTGATGATACGACATTGGTTACAAAGGGGATTCAAAGCATCTGCAATTTGTTCCCATTGCGTGGTATCGATGGTAAATTGATAGGTGACAACTTCGGTAAATTGTTTGGTAACAATGGTAGCTGTTTTCAATAAATAATTGATTTGTTTGGTATGAAGATAGGGAAATGTACATTGAATACGATATCCCTTTCTTATTTCAGTCAACTCTGCCTGCATCAGTACTTGAGTACTAGCTTTTGTATAGGCCCTTACTAAGCCACCAGCTCCCAATTTAATTCCTCCGAAATAGCGAACGACGATACATAAAATATGATTAAGTGATCGTTTTTCTAGAACATTTAGAATTGGCATTCCGGCAGTTCCACTCGGTTCACCATCATCACTACAATACTTTTTTTGATCGTAGATATAGGCATAGCAATAATGAGTTGCGTTGGGATATTGTTGTTTTACCTGTTCTAGTTTTGTTACAATCTCTTGCTTGGATTGTAAGGGAACAAGGATCCCGATAAACTCTGATTTTTGAATGATCAATGATTGGGTTACTTGACTGCGAATACTATTCATCTAATCACCAATGTCATTATAACGTAAAATTGATTGTTTGACAATCACGATAATGATAATAAAAAATATCTTTATGACATACCTGATTCGTGTTATAATAGGAGAGAAATGGTGGTGATTTCTTATGACAGAGGAAACAAAACAAAAAATCAAACAGAAGTTATCACTGGTTCCCCAGGAGCCTGGGTGTTATCTAATGAAGAACTGTGATGGTATTATTATTTATGTCGGAAAAGCCAAAAAATTACGCAATCGTCTCAGTTCTTATTTCCGGGGAAGTCATACTGGGAAAACCGCCCGGTTGGTAAGTGAAATCACCGACTTTGAATACGTAGTGGTGGGAACTGAAACAGAATCGTTGATTCTGGAATTAAATTTAATTAAAAAATATGACCCGAAATATAACATTTTACTTCGTGATGATAAAAGTTACCCTTATATTGAATTAACCAAAGAGGCAGTCCCTAGGTTAGCTGTTGTTCGGAATATCAATCGCAAAAAAACCAATCATGCCCGATTATATGGTCCCTATCCTAATGTATCAGCGGCCCGGGAAACAGTGAATCTCTTAAATCGGATGTATCCTCTTCGGAAGTGTCGGACCTTCAATAAGAAACCATGCCTTTATTATCATATTGGTCAGTGCTTAGGATATTGTACCAAACAAGTTGAGGCTTATGAGATTAAGAAGATGGAAGCTGATATTATTCGCTTTCTAAAAGGGGATCACTCTTTAATCACGACGAAGATTAGAGAAGAAATGATGGTGGAAAGTAGCAAACTAAATTTTGAGAAGGCTCAGGAATTGAAAGAATTGCTAGACTATATCACCATTACTTTAGCCAAACAAAAAGTGGAAATTGGCGATACGGTTGACCGAGATATCTTTGGATATCACGTCGATAAAGGTTATTTATCGATGCAAGTATTTTTTATTCGTGGTGGTAAAATTGTCGAACGTCATTCGAATATCTTTCCTTTGGTTGATGAAGTTTTTGAAGAAGTAACCAGATATATTGCCAAGTTTTATGAAAAATCAGTCTTACTACCCAAGGAAATTTTGGTTCCTGCGCTTGCTGATGCGACCCTGCTCGCGGATTACTTAAAAATTACGGTCCGAAAACCACTTCGAGGTGTTAAACATAAATTGGTTGAGATGGCATGCGAAAATGCGATGATTGCGCTGACCAATAAATTTGAGATGATCAAAAAGGATGAAGAGAAAACCTATGGGGCGAATGAAGAGTTACGAAGCTTGTTGCAACTAGATCGTTTAGATCGCATTGAATTATTTGATAATTCTAATTTATTTGGTACCTATAATGTATCAGGAATGGTTGTCTTTAAACATGGGTTACCTAGTAAAAATGATTATCGTAAATTTAAAATTACCTTGGATCATAATGATGACTATGGAACCATGCGCGAAGTAATCTATCGTCGTTATTTTAGAATTTTAAAAGACAATCTAGAGCGACCAGATTTGATCATCGTTGATGGAGGATTAGGGCAGATGAAGATTGCCCGCCAAGTAATTGCAAGCCTTGGCCTTACGATTCCAGTCGCCGGTTTAAAAAAAGATGATCATCATGCGACTAGTGCCTTACTAGCCTTTGATCCAGTAGTTGAATTACCAATTAATAAGCGGAGTAATTTATTTTACTATTTAGAGCGAATGCAAGATGAGGTTCACAACTTTACCATTCATTATCATAAACAGATAAGAAGTAAGGGGTCTTTAGAAAGTGTTCTCGATAACATTGAGGGAATTGGTAACAAACGGAAGAAAGAGTTGCTTAAAAAATATCATACAATTACAAAATTAAAGACGTTATCGGTTGCTGAGCTTGCGGAAATATTACCGCAAAAAACGGCCGAAAATCTTTATACCTTTTTACAAAATTATGAGATAAGAGGATAAAAGGACGTTAAAAATTTAGAATTTAGGAAGTGATAATATGCCAAAGATCCAAGTAATGGATGAAATATTAGCCAATAAAATTGCCGCTGGAGAGGTAGTGGAACGTTGTAGTTCTGTTGTAAAAGAGCTGGTTGAAAATAGTATTGATGCTGAAAGTACTGAGATTAAAATTGAATTGATTGATGCCGGAACGAAGGAAATAAAAGTAACCGATAATGGTATTGGGATGGAACATGCGGACGCGATCAACTGTTTTGCTCGTCATGCGACTAGTAAGATCCGTGATGAGAATGATTTGTTTCATATTGAGACTTTGGGATTCCGTGGTGAAGCCCTAGCTAGTATTGCCAGTGTCAGCAAAGTAGAATTACGAACCTCTACTGGGGAAGTAGGCACCGTTGTTAAGATCAATGGTGGGGTAGTAGAATCGGTTAGTCGTGGAGATGCTAGACGTGGAACTGTGATGTGTATTCAAAATTTATTTTACAATACCCCAGCTCGTTTAAAGCATTTAAAAAGTCTTTATACAGAACTTGCAAGTATTACTGATTATGTCAATAAAATTGCTCTTTCCCATACCCATATCAAGTTTATCCTGCGCAATAATGATAATGTCATATTAAATACCGATGGGACTGGAAATTTATTAAAGACAATCAAAGATATTTATGGGGTATCGGTTGCGAAGAAAATGATTGCCGTTACTGGAACTAATCCCGATTATCAGATAGAAGGATATCTATCACTTCCAGAAATTCATCGTTCCAATCGTAATGCGATGGTAACGTTGGTCAATGGTCGAGTAGTTCGTAATGCTGAACTTAATCGGGCAATTAACGATGCCTATCATTCCTATAAACCAGATAATCGTTATCCAATCGTTGTTCTTGATATCACTGTTGATCCAAGTTTAGTCGATGTTAACATTCATCCGACGAAGATGGATATTAAATTTAGTAAACTAGAGGAATTAACAACCTTGATTACCGATATGATTCATCAAAAATTACAACATAAAACACTAATTCCACATATTACCGAAACACCAGTAATTAAAAAAGAAGAACCAAAGCCTCGTTATGAGGAGATGAAACTTAATTTTGATCAAACCATTTATGAAGAGGCGACTACGTATATTCCGGTTAATGACTCATTTATCACCCCCGAAAAAGAACAGGCAAATGAACGACTTTTTACGGAAGAGGTATCTGATAAAAAAGAGCGCATGCCTGAGTTGTACCCAGTTGGTATTGTCCATGGAACATATATCATCTGTCAAAATGATCTGGGAATGTATATGATTGATCAGCACGCAGCGAAAGAGCGGATCAATTATGAGAGGTATAAGAAAGAAATGGGCAATCCTAGTGATCATGCGATTTCCCTGATGTTTCCAATTACCATTGAATTACCAGCTAATGAGTTTATTATATTAAAAGAAAACTTTGCTCGCTTACGATCTTTAAAGTTTGAGATAGACGAGTTTGGAATGAATTCTGTTATTATCAAGAGTCATCCTGTATGGCTCCCTAAAGATTATGAAGAGCAAGCTATCCGGAAAATAATCGAGGTTATCATCAGTTGTGAGAAAAACTTTTCGATTGAAAAATTCAATGAGAAGATTGCGACTATGTTAAGTTGTAAAATGGCCATCAAAGCCAATCACTTTATCTCGATGGAAGAGGCGACCGCTTTACTCGAAGATTTACGAAATTGTGATAATCCTTTTCATTGTCCTCATGGGCGCCCAACGACAATTTTCTATTCTAATTATGATATTGAAAAGTTATTCAAACGAAGTGGATTCTAAGTAAAATGTTAGTATAATGACTAACATTTTTTAACATATGTTTTGAAGTAGAGGGAAAATCGTTTCTACTAAAGATGTAGAAAGAAAGCGGGAAATCAAAGTGGTTTCACTGTTCCCACGATTTACTAGTTGTGATATGATACTTGAGATTTTTCGTTAATTTCGCTATACTGATAATAGGAGGTCGTGTATATGTATCAGACAATTAAGACATGGTTAACGGAGAAGTCAACAATTCAAATGGACCAGAAAGACGGTATTATTATCGGGATTGTTTTGCTTTTGTATGGTCTTATCTCTTTTTGGAATTTAGGGGTTATGAAAAATCCAGAAACATTCGTATACCGTGAAGATTCGGATCAGACACTATTATATCGTATAAATGGTCAAGATCGTAAGCCTATAACACTCCGTTATTTTGTTGGACCAAAGCCTGGAGAATATATGATTTTAGGTTCAACCGATCAGCAAGATTATCATATGATTGGTAAGACAGATCGTGATGCTTATGTCTTTGGATGGTACGATGTTACCCTTGATCAGTTAGAGGGGATTCAATATTTGAAATTGGTTCCTACTGGAACAGAAGCCTCCCTAGGTGAAATCCACTTACAGAATACCAATTTATTGCTAGAAGCCATGAATGAAACAAGCCAGCGTTTACTAGATGAATCAGATACAGTTCCTAGTAAGATTAGTTATTTAAACAGTACTTATTTTGATGAGGTCTATTTTGCTAGAACCGCTTATGAATATGCGAATGGAATGACGGCCTATGAATGGGTTCATCCCCCGCTAGGTAAATTAATCCAATCTCTTCCCATTCGTTTTTTAGGAATGAATCCCTTTAGTTATCGCTTGATGGGAAATCTATCTGGAATATTACTAATTCTTGTAATGTATGCCTTTGGTAAGGCTTTATTCCAGAAACGGGGGTATGCGTTAATCGCTGCTTTATTCATGGCCTTGGATGGATTCCATTTTGCTCAAACGCGGATGGGAACAATCGATACCCATCTTGTCTTATTCATCTTAACGGCTTATTATTTTATGTATCGTTATTTATTATTAAACCAGGATGATGCTTTAAAAAAGAAACTTCTATTTCTGTTTTTATCAGGAATTACCATTGGTTGTGCGATTGCAACGAAGTGGACAGGGTTATTTGCTGGTCTAGGACTTGCCATCCTCTTCTTCGGTCATTTATGGCTGATATATGGGAAGAAAAAAAAGATTACGAAGTATGATAAAATGATGATTGGAACCATTTTGGTTAGTTGTGTTTTCTTCTTTGTCATGATTCCTATTATGATTTATGTAACGAGTTATTTTCTATTTCCCAATGTCTCTATTTTTAAAGTTCATAATTGGCAGGGACTTGTCGAAGTAACCAATCAGATATATGCTTATCATTCAACTTTAGATGCGACTCATCCATTTTCATCAGAGTGGTATACTTGGCCTTTGATGTTAAAACCTGTTTGGTATTATGCGAGTGAGACGGTGAATGGAGTTCGTTCGACGATTAGCGGGATCGGGAACCCCATCATTTGGTGGATGGGTCTCTTAGCCGTAATCTATGGGATTTACCGCATGATAAAAAAAGACCAGGTTGCAGTAATACTAGTTGTGGCATTTGCCTGCCTGTTCTTACCATATCTTAAAATTGGTCGTTGTATGTTTTTATACCATTACTTTCCAGTACTGCCATTTATCATGCTTTTACTTGTCTATCTCTTAAAACAGACAACAGAGAAAACAAAACTTAGTTGGCTTGGCCCTGTCTTTGTTGGCATTATTTTTATCATATCCCTTTATTTCTTTCCTATTGTCTCAGGAATGCCTATGAAAGAAGATAGAATCGATCACCGTCAGTGGCTGCCGGAATGGTATTTTTAACAAAAAAATCAAGTTTATGTTACTTGATTTCTTTTATTATTTTGCGATAGATAGTTTAATTTTTTTTCGTTACCGAGAGGTTTCCCTTCTAAGTGGTTATCTATAGAAGTTTGAAATAGGTGAATATAATCTTCGTAATAATCTAGTGGTCCTTTGCAATTGATAATGGTGTAATCGGTAAAAAATATGACTTGCTCAGAATCGATCATGACATCATGGAACGTAGAATTTACATGAAATGATCGCATATATTGATCCAATTCTTCCTTTGACAAGGTGACAGATACATCAGTTGTTTCCGTTTTAAAAACGCAGTTATAATACTGATTGGTCCAATTAATAGAAATGATGGTTTTATTTTCTAACATTATAATTCTCCTTCAATCGCATTCTAACATGTTCCTATAAAATTGTCAATTTTTCGACTAAGGAGAGGATCATTTCCATGATTCAACAAATATCGACAACGGAATTTGTCATAATGTGATTAGGTGATAGTATGAAGCTAAAAGCAATGATTGGTCCCATTCTTTTTTCAATTGTTGTTGGTGGACTTTTGGCTAAGTTCATGTTTTTACAATATGATACGAAAAATGTGACGTTGCCAGCTACCAAAACTAGGGATAGTCAAACAATATCTTTTCTACAAGTCGGTGTTTATTCGACGATTGATAATATGAAAAAAAGTTTAACCAATCTTGAAAATTATATCTATGTCGAAGAAAATGGAAAGTATCATGTATATATTGCTTTATCGGCTAATGAAAAAAATGTAGAAAAATTAAAGGGGTATTATGCCGAAATGGGGTATGTTATTTATGTCAAAACAATTCAGGTAAGTGATGCTGAATTTTTAGAGGAATTATCGAAATATGATGATTTGTTGTATAAGACAGAAGATGCAAAAGCGATTCAGGTTATTATATCAAATGTTTTGAATTCATATAAGGAGTTGGTTATCAATCGCCACCAAAATTAAAGAATTACCGGAGATGGAGCGTCCCCGAGAACGATTTTTGACAACAGAAATTGATATGATTAGTAATGAAGATTTACTTGCGATTCTCCTAAAAAGTGGCCCTAAAGGAGAATCAGCTAAAACGATTGCTATGGAATTATTAAAGTTATATGAATCACTCCATTCTAGTGAGGAATTGACGATTGCCAAATTAACGGAGATCAAAGGAATTGGAGAAGTGAAAGCGATTACCATTTTAGCAGCCTTAGAGTTTGGGAAGCGAATGTATGAAAAACGTCCGCGTTTACAAAACCAGGTGTTTTCATCTAGCCAGATTGTTTATGAATACTATCGCTCGACGCTTGTTCATAAGAAGCAAGAATATTTTTATTGTCTTTACTTAGATAATAAGAAACGAATTATCAAAGAGAAATTACTTTTTATTGGTACGATTAACCACAGTACAATTCATCCTAGAGAAATTTTTAAAGAGGCTTGTTTGGTCAGTGCAAGTACGATTATTTGTGTCCATAATCATCCAAGTGGCAATCCTATTCCGTCAACTTTAGATTTTCAAGTAACTGAACAATTAGTGAAAATAGGAATTTTTATGGGGATTCCTTTAATTGATCATATTATTATTGGTGAGTCAACTTATTATAGTTTTTTTGAAAACAATGATATGAAAGCTTTCCATGATTGTAAAAATATATTATAATGAAATAGGTGATAGATGTGTATAGAAAAAAGAGAATAGAAAAAAAATATATTATTTTAATTTCCGTTGTTATCATCGGAATTTTATTAGGATTAATTACCAATATTGTACGGACCAATCGTACGTTATCACCAGTTGAAAAAAGTATTAAAGATACTGTTTTACTAGGAAATAAGGTTCTTTATGCACCAATTAAGTTTGTAAAAGATAAAATAAAAACGTATCAAGATAAACAAAATTTATATAAAAAATACCAAGCTTTAGAAAAAAAAGTAAAAGAGACCGATCTGATTAATGCGGAGCGTTTGGAGTTAAAAAAAGAACTGAATACGATGAAAAAAACATTAGAGTTAAATCAAACCTTAGGGGAGAGTAATTATTTAAATGCGACAGTTGTCAATCGAAATTTAGGATATTGGTATAATACAATTACAATCGACAAAGGTAGTAATAATGGTGTGAAACCAGATATGGCAGTTGTCGTGAGCGAAGGACTAATTGGAAAAGTAACGAAGACAACCAATTTTAATAGTACTGTAAAATTGTTAACTAGTGATGATATTAATAATAAAATTTCGGTAAAGATTCAAATAGGGGATCAGTATGTCTATGGCTTGTTATCTGGTTTTAATCAAAAGAAAAAGACGTTTACGATCGAAGGAATTTCGTCTAATATGAAAATTCCAAAAGATTCACTTGTTACAACAACAGGAATGGGTGATATTTTCCCTAGTGGAATTGTCATTGGAAAAGTCAAAAAGGTAAGAACCGATAATTTTGATTTGGCTAAAACAGTCGATGTTGTAGGGTCGGCTGACTTTGATGATCTTACCTATGTTACTGTTTTAAAAAGAAAGGGTGCATAGTTTATGGTTATCGTAATCGTTACAGCCATCGTTTCTTTCTTTTTAGAGAGTATTGTTAGTAATTTTGTCGCTCTTGATAGTCAGTTGTGGATTCCACTATTTTCCTTAGTTTCCCTTATCATTATCTATCCATATTTTAAGGGACAAGAACAAAATTATTTGAAGGTCTGTGCCTTGATTGGATTTTGTTATGATATTGTCTTTACTGATACCTTATTAATGAACTTTGTGATTTTTATTGGAATCGGTGTTCTTATTCAGGGAATCAATCATATCTTTAGTACCAATATGATTAATATTTGTTTTATGGTTCCCGTAATTGTTGCTTTATACCGTCTTGTGAGCTATTTAATTTTATGTTTAGCCGGATTTTTTCATTTTGAGTGGCAAAGTTTAGGTGTGAGTATTTATTCATCATTATTACTAAATATCATGTATGCGGTAATTGTTTATTTAATCACTGATAGAATTGCCAAACGATATCGTATTTATAAAGTAGATTAAAAGGATACTAATATCATATAATATCCTTTTTTTACTATGTAAACTACAAGTAGTTGGATAGTTAAAAGATAATGATGAATATTTGAAATATAATACATTTAAGTGCATATTGTCTAAGTAATAAAAATAATGTGATCGGTTATTTAATAAAGTAAAAAAGGGTTATGGACATAATTCTTTTTTTGTTTCATATATTGTAATGGTGATAATTATGGACAAGGAAATAGCCCGTATGAAGCAGATGCGCAAGATGAAACGAAGATTAGAATATCAACATGTTGAGCCTGAACCGAGACGTCATTATCTTGCTCATTTCTTGTTGAAATTTTTATTCGTGGTGGTTTTAACGTTGATTGCGTTGATTTCACTAAAGACCAATGCGCGTTTTAAAACAAATTTTTATAAGTATGTCTATAATACCAATTATTCTTTTGCAACCGTGAATAATATGTATCAAAAATATTTTGGAAGTCCTATTCCGTTCAAAAATTTGGTGAAAACCCCAGTAGCTACTGTTTTTGATGAGAAGCTTACGTATCAGGAAGTAAGTTTATATCAAGATGGTGCGAAGTTGACCGTGGATAAAAATTATCTTGTTCCAATCTTAGAAAGTGGAATGGTAGTGTTTATAGGTGAGAAAAAGGGATATGGGAAGACCGTGATTATACAAGGGGTAAATGGTGTCGATACTTGGTATGGGAATATGGAAAATGTAAATGTAAAACTGTATGATTATGTATCAAAGAAAACGATGCTAGGGGAAACCAAGGATACGACCTTGTATCTGGTATTTCAAAAAGAAGGGAAAACACTCAACTATAAGGATTATATCAAATGAGATTTTTTAAGATTTCAATTGAGATTCATCCATTATTCTATCTATTTATGATTCTTTCGGTAATGACTGGTTACTTGAAAGACTTTTTTTTCATCACACTGCTGATCACGGTTCATGAGTGTGGACACATAGGAATGGCCCTTTTTTATCATTGGAAGATAGAACGAGTTAAGTTACTTCCACTTGGAGGATTAACTATTTTTAAAGAAGATATCAATCGTCCTTTAAAAGAAGAACTCATGATTGCTTTAGCTGGCCCGGGAATGCAACTGATGTTTTATCTTTTCTTTTCAAACATCGTGATAGATCCTGTATTCAGACATTATCATATTCTTATGTTATTATTCAACCTACTACCTGTTGTGCCGCTAGATGGCTCTAAAATTGCTAATATTCTTATGAATTATCATTATCCTTTTTTAAAGAGTTACCGAGGAATGATTGGATTATCAGTGATCACTATAATCTTATTAATGGGAATGATTTGGTATTTGCCATTTAATATGATGTTTGTTTTAATTGTTGTCTTTCTAGGGATTGAAGTGTTTCGAAGTATTCAAAGACAGCATTATATTTTTAATCGTTTTTTACTTGAACGTTATCAGAAGCGTTATTTCTTTCATAAACGGAGAGTTGTCAGAAATGGGTTTGAACGCGAAATGAAACGTGATTATTATCATATTTTTTATCAACGTGAGAATTGCTATTCAGAACGGCAAATTCTTGCCAAAAGGTTTGACTTTCCTAGAAAACTATGATAAAATCTTTAATTGTGTAGTACCTCAAGTTGCTACAACCGCACCGAAAAGGTAAAAACGAATTTTCGTACCTTAACGGCGAGTCTTAGAAATCAAAGGAGGTTATTTATGAAAGCAGTCATCGAAACTGGTGGAAAACAGTACAATGTCGAAGAAGGAACAATCTTATACGTTGAAAAATTAGACGTAGAGGCAGGGAAAGATGTTGTATTTGACAAAGTTTTATTTGCAGATGGAACCGTAGGGCACCCATATGTAGATGGAGCGACTGTAACAGGAACTGTGGTGAAACATGGAAAGCAAAAGAAAATTATCGTTTTCCATTATAATCCAAAGAAAAAATTCCGTAAAAAACAGGGTCATCGTCAACCATATACCAAAGTAGAAATCAAATCAATTAAAACTAAATAGTATGATTCAAGTTAAAACATATGAACAGAATCATCGTTTAAAGCGAATTACGATATCAGGTCATGCTGGCTATAGCACAGCTGGAAATGATATTGTCTGTGCCGCTGTTAGTAGCATTGTTACGACATCGGTAAATGCGATGGTGCGGATGCAACCAAGTTGTATTCAGTACAAAGAAAAAGAAGGATTTGTTTCTATCGAATTATTGGATCAAACTAAAGAGATCGAACTATTAGTTGATAATATGTTAGATTTATTAGGACAATTAGAAATACAATATAACAGTTATATAAAAATAAATAAGGAGGTGTCCTCATGTTAGATAAGATGAAATTGATGCAATTGAATATTCAATTGTTCGCACATAAAAAAGGTCAAGGATCAACAAATAATGGACGTGATAGTGAATCAAAACGTCTTGGAGCAAAAGCTGCAGATGGTGAATTTATCACTGCTGGATCAATTATTTATCGTCAACGTGGAACGAGAATTTATCCAGGAAATAACGTTGGAATGGGAAAAGATCATACATTATTTGCTAAAATTGATGGATATGTAAGATTTGAACGTGTTGGAAGAGATAAAAAACAAGCTAGTGTTTATGCTGAAAAATAAGATACACATTGTTGTATCTTTTTTGTTAACTTTTGGGAACCATTAAAAAAAGCCTATTTTGGAACGGCGAATTACTATTTTGGAACAGAAAATATCCAATTTAAACATATTTGTCGAACAATGACGATTTATTGTTATAATCAAGGTGAGAATAGGAGTAGTGAAGGAGATAGAAAAAAATGAAATATTTAAAGGGAACACTATTGTTGTTGGTTGTAACAACTGCTGTAGCAGTTTGGAATGTTGAAGCAGGTTCGCTCAATTTCCAAAATATTAAAATACCGGCATTTAAAAACAATTATATCTCAGCACAGGTAAAAAAAACGACGACTCAGGCCCAGTCGATTAAAAAGACGAGTTGCAAAGATGATTGGTCTGGGGATGGTCGTGTTATTACCGCTAGAACAAGAAATATGTATGGTGGTGACAACTATTCTGAGTGGATAGAGGTCCCATATTCCTATAATACTTGGGGTAGTTCCAATAGGGAAATATCTTATTATACCGTTCATTTACAATCAGATAAATGGCTGGCAAGTACAGCAACATTTAATGGGACTTGGGTTTATAATTAGTAAATCAAAAAAGTTATAATTCTATCTCCTATTCTCAACTATTCTAGGAGGAACTGTATGCGTATAGTTGTAAAAAAATATAAATATGTTATATTCGCAATGGCAATCGTATTAGGGCTTATTTTTGCCTCTTTTTATCAATATTATAAAGACTATTATTCTTATTATCCAGAATATTATAGAATAAAAAACCACTGTACGTTTGATAAGGAGGAACGTCCTAGTTATTGTAATCGTTTTTCATCAAAAGAAAATTTAGATTTTTATTTGGAAAATAGTGATCCAGTGAAACGGTATCAGCGCTTAGATGTGATCACGTTAACCTCAGAAATTGTCGAAAACAATATTTTTTCGAGTCTGCAAATCTTTTCGCCACTTCTTATTATGATTGCGGTCATTGGTACAATTCATTCTGCTTTCCAAAGCGGGATGTTTAAAAATTATTTATTACGGATGAGTTATAAAAAATATTTACAGCAAATTCAAAAAACAATTTTCGCAGTCGCGTTTATGATGCCGCTGGCGCTTATCATCGTTTTCTTTCTATCTTGTTGCATTACAAAATTCAATTTTAATATCGATGCTGAGACAATGGGGTTTGCTGTTTATGATGCCTGGAAATATCATCATTTCCTATTGTACGGAAGCATCATCTGTATCATTCAATATTTGATGGGGATCATGTATGGAGAACTTGCGGTTCTTTGTTGTCGAAAGAATAAAAGTATGCTTGTCTCTATCATATTAGGTTATTTATTGTTTCTCTGTTTGAACATTTTCATTTATGTTGGTGTGTATTCGATTCTGTTAAATAAATTACTGGGTTTTAAAAATTTGTCGGAGTATTTTAATATTGCTGGTTATTGGTTTTTTAATCAGCCTATGAATTATGGATTGTTAATTTTGATTGTGTTAATCATGAGTAGTATGAGTTATTTGATTACTTCTTTTATCTACCGTTCAAAGGAAAAGAGGATCTTGGAATATGAAAAACAAAATACTTAAAATAAATCCACTGTTTGACTATATCACCACGACATCCCAGTTTAAAACGATTTTTCTTTTATACTGTTTATTAGCGATTTATGGTAGTGTAATTTTAAGTATTCAAATGAATAATTTCTTTGATGGGATTCTAATGGTATTTCAGTTTCCAATCTTTAATATCTGTTTCTTTGCCTTGTTGTTCTTAAATACCATTTACATAATAAATACCGTTTCCAAACAATTCGAATATTATATCATCCGGTTACAAACAAAGCGAAATTATCTTTCCAAGTTGTTGAAAATAGTTTTGGTGATAAACATTTATATGATGTTGCTATTTTTAATCGTGTATTTTGCCTTTTATAATTTGTTTCATTTTGGTGCTTTTGCAATCTATTCTTATCAACACTATGACATATCAAACGCCGTATATAGTGTATTTTATCTATTTCGATATTTATTATTTGCTGTTTTATTATCACTGATCATAATATTTCTAAAATTAAGGATAAAAGAGAACGGATTTTTGAGTATCATGATTTTATTCTTAATTGGCTTTTTAATGTTTCCCAATTCTGGAGCCACCGTATCATCATTTCAGTTATTGATATGGCGGTATTTTAGTTTAACGGTATATGAATCATTTGGCGTAGAACTTATGAATTCGTTACTATTTTTAATTCTATTAGAATTATGTATTAGTTTTAGTTATTATGGTTTGACAAAACCTAGGAAACGGATGATATCATGAAATATATTATGATACATGATTTTTCGTATTTATTCCACCGACGAATTCATCTGATAATGCTAATATTATCGATTCCAGCCTTATTGAGTATCTTTTATTTTCATGCGGATATATCTTTTTCGGATTGGACTTATCTTTTGACAGGAACTAATTTACAACTAAAATCAATTACAATATTGGATGTTATTATTTATTTATGTTATCAAGTTTTTTATTTATTCTTGGCAATTGATCTATATTTAAAAGATTTAAAGTTTCACTTAGATTATATTTTTTGTAGAATGAGTTGTCGAAAGTGGTATCTATGTAAGATAAGTTCCATTCTTCTTTTTGGTAGTTTGTTTAAGATAGTAGAATACAGTTTTGTAGGGGTGTTAGGAAGTATTCAATTTTCACAAGTTGATATAGAGCTATTATATTCTTGTATGTGGATAGATCTGTTATATGCAGTTTTAGGACAACTTCTATTTTTATTATTCTATCTTAGTTCTTATGCCTTTTCCAAAATAAAATATGGACTGTTCATTCTACTATTTATTATAGTAGTAATAATTCCAAAAAATATTATTTCCATGCTAGCATACCAAAAAATATTACCAATGATAATGTTACTATTATTTCTAGTGGTAGGGATTATTTTTGTAAAGAAAAATAGAAAATTGTTTCAAATGATTGGGGAGAGATGAAATGAAAATTGAAATAAAAGATGTAACAAAAAAATTTAAAAAAGATACGATTCTAAAGAATGTTAATATGAGTTTATCAGCAGGGAATATTTATGGTTTTATTGGTCGAAATGGAAGTGGGAAAAGTGTTTTATTAAAATTGATTTGTTCATTTTATGAACCGACTAGTGGAAAGATATTATTTGATGGAAAAGATATTTTTTCTTCCGCCGAATTTCCGCCTAGGACACGGGCATTAATCGAAAAGCCAAATTTTTTACCAGATTTAACCGGTAAAGAGAATTTAATGTTACTAGCGAATATTCAACATTTAATTACAGAGACGGAAGTCGATGAAATACTGGAAAAAGTATTATTATCAGATGACAAGCATAAAAAATATCATAAGTATTCCCTCGGTATGAAACAGAAATTAGGAATTGCCCAAGTCCTAATGGAACACCCAGAAGTAATCATTTTAGATGAGCCTTTTAATGGACTTGATGATGATAGTATAAAACAAATTAGAACGTTATTATTAGAAGAAAAAAAGAAGGGGAAACTTATTATTATAGCAACGCATTTAAAAGATGATATTCAATTTCTCTGTGATGAAGTATACGAATTTCAAAATGGCGTAGTTTTCAAAAAGTAATAAAATAGGAAGGGATAGAGAAAAGCAAATCTATCTTTTTTTGTTTTATGATTAGGTATTTTTGTCATTCTCGTGTATAATAAGAAAAGAAAACGGAAAGAGGTGGATCACATGTTTATCGATGAGGTAATTGTAGAATTAAAGGCTGGTGATGGTGGCGATGGTTGTATGGCCTTTCGCCGAGAAAAATATGTGGAAATGGGAGGCCCTGCTGGCGGTAATGGTGGAACCGGTGGCAGCATCATTTTTGAAGTTGATGAAGGACTTAATACGTTAATTGATTTACGATATCGCAAATTGATCAAAGCTAAAAAAGGAGAAAATGGTCAAGGAAAAGGGATGCATGGAAAGGGAGCTTCTGACGAAATTGTAAGAGTTCCCATGGGAACGGTGATCACCGACTTAGAGACGGGGCTTATTTTGGCTGATTTAACCAAACATAAAGAGCAAGCTGTGATCGCAACTGGTGGCCGTGGAGGACGCGGAAATATTGCTTTTGCTACCCGCGCCAATCCTGCTCCTAGTTACTCAGAACATGGGGAAGAAGGAGAGCATTTAAAAATCAAAGCGGAACTTAAATTACTAGCTGATGTTGGATTGGTAGGACTTCCTAGTGTTGGTAAATCTACCTTAATTTCTAAGATATCGGCGAGTAAACCTAAAATTGCTGCTTACCACTTTACGACATTAAAACCCAATCTAGGAGTTGTTAGAGTAGATGAGGGAAAGTCATTTGTCGTTGCTGATTTACCAGGATTAATTAAAGGTGCATCGCTAGGAGAGGGATTAGGAGACCGCTTCTTAAAGCATATTGAACGAACTCGAGTTATTGCTCATATTCTTGATATGAGTGGAAGTGAAGGGCGTGATCCATTAGAAGATTATAAAATTATTAATCATGAACTAGAAGCGTTCAATCCTAAAATGATGGATAAACCACAAGTAGTTATTGCCAATAAAATGGATTTAGATGGTGCTAAGCAAAATTTACAACGATTTCATGAAACGTATCCTGATGTAACAGTTTTTGAAGTATCAGCACTTCAAGCTGAGGGATTACAACCAGTGATTCGAGCATTATCTGAAATGTTAGAACATATTGCCAAGCAACCACTCTATGAAGAAGAGAAGTTCGCTAGTCATGTTTTATACAAATTTAAGAAAGAGCAACCATTTAGAATAATCAAAGACAATGCTGTTTGGGTTATTAAAGGTGACGAAATTGAAAAAATATTTAAAATGACCAAATTTACGACGGAAGAAGCATTCTTGCGGTTTTCACGAAAATTACGAAAACTCGGAATTGATGATCGATTAAAAGAACTTGGGGCTTTGGATGGTGATACTGTTCGGATCCTTGATTATGAATTTGAATATCGCCAATAAAAAACACAGTTTGCCTGTGTTTTTTAAGTTGGATAAATGAAAAGTATGATTAAATAAATGTTTCTATTTATTCGCTTTCATAATACACTTCCTTTCAAATAAGCCAAAATACAAGTATATATTATATCTTTTTCCCTTGAAAGTTCAAATTTAACGTTAAAATGCATAAGTCAAGTAAAAGTAGACAATATAATCGAAAAATAGGGGGGGATAG
>CAJTRV010000017.1 GCA_910578855.1 uncultured Bacilli bacterium | reverse complement strand
AAAAGACTACTGGTATACTTTACAGTAATCTTTGTATACTTTTTCAGCAGTCTCGTACTATAAGTATTCTTTTTTTGTTCTGATGCCGTTTATTTTTTCTTCTAATGACATCTAATATGATAAAGGAGGGATTTCATGAACGAAGTTTTACAGACAGTACTTAATCAGTTGATTCCAATTCTAGTCACAATGTTAACTGGGGTTGTTAGTTATCTTGGAATGACGATTAAAAATATGATGCAAAAAGAAGCGATCGAAAAAGAAAAGAAAGAAATTATCCAGGCGACTGTGAACTATGTTGAGCAAATTAGTAAAAATGGAACGCTTACCAGTGCGGAAAAAGCGGAAGAGGCCAAGGATAAAGCTAGCGCTTGGTTAAATGAAAAAAAGATTAAGATTAGTCCAGTTGAATTAGATATCCTAGTAGAATGTGCCGTCAAACATTTAACGGATCGTTCTCAAGCACAATAATTTGCTTCATTTTATAAAATAATTGAATAAAAATCTCTTTTGATGTGCATAACAACATGAAAGGAGATTTTTTTATGGCACGTCATAAAGTGGAAATTTGTGGCGTGAATACTGCGAATATTAAAGTATTAACCAATGAGGAAATGGTAGAATTATTTGAGCGTTATCAAAATGGTGACGGGAAAGCCAAGGAAGACTTGATCAACGGTAATTTAAAATTGGTGTTATCCATTTTACGAAAGTTTAACAATCGGGTTGATAATATGGATGATTTATTTCAAGTCGGGTGTATTGGATTAATCAAGGCTATTGAAAACTTCGATTTATCGTATCAAGTGAGATTTTCAACCTATAGTGTTCCAATGATCGTTGGTGAGGTAAAACGCTATTTACGTGATAGTAATTCTGTCCGAATTGCCCGAAGTATTAAAGATTTGGCTTATAAAGCACTAAAAGTGAAAGAAGAGTTGACTACGAAGGAGGGGAAGGAACCTACCATTGCAGAAATTAGTAAAATATTAGAGGTTCCAGAGTTAGAAGTAAGTAGTGCACTCGATTCACTCCGTGATACATTAAGTATGTCAGAACCAATCTATAGTGATGGTGGCGATACTATCTATCTAGCAGATCAATTAGAAGATAAGAAGAATAAACTTTATCCGTTGGAAACGCGGATTGCCTTAGCTGATTCATTGGAAAAACTAAAAGAAAAGGAACGCTTTATTCTAACAGAACGTTACTTTGTTGGAAAAACCCAGATGGAACTGGCCAACGAAATTGGGATCAGTCAAGCCCAAATCTCACGGCTTGAAAAAAATGGAATTGAAAATTTAAAAAGAATGATTTTATAACAAAGAAGCTAGGCCGCTTCTTTTTTCATAAAACGAAGTATGTTACATATAATTTACCGGGTGGTAGTATGCGATTATCAGATTTACAAGACAAAGATGTGATTAATATTGTCGATGGTAAAAAGGTAGGCAATATTATTGATGTGAGTTTAGAAAATAGTAGTGGTAAAATGGAGAGTTTAATCGTAGAAAAAAGTAAGTTTTTTATCTCGATGTTTTCGACCAAAGATGAGATTGAAATTCGTTGGGAACAGATTGAAAAAATTGGCGAAGATGTCATTTTAGTGAAACTGATTTTCTAGTTTGATAATCAGACTTGTTTGTGATACAATGTGACTAGGTGATGAAATGAAGGTATTATTAAGAACAGATATGTTTGATAAGGTAGAAAAAAGCGGGGTTGGTCGGGCCATTATTCATCAAAAAAAAGCACTTGAATTAAATGGTGTTTCTTATACGACGAATCCGGAGGAAGATTATGATATTGTTCATATCAATACAGTCTTTCCACAGTCCTATCTTGCAGCAAAAAAAGCGCATAAAGAGGGGAAAAAAGTCGTAATGCATGCTCATTCGACCGAGGAAGATTTCCGAAATTCGTTTATTGGATCAAATGTGGTCGCTCCATTATTTAAAAAATGGTTGACCAATTGTTACAGGCAGGGTGACATTGTTTTAACGCCAACTCCATATTCCAAATCGTTGTTAGATCATTATCATATTGGGAGACGAATTATTCCTATCTCTAATGGAATTGAGTTAGATTATTTTAAGGCGGAGAAATCATGGCGGCAGGATTTTCGAAAAGAATTTGGATTTAGTGAAACAGATAAAGTTATCATTGCTGTAGGCCTTTATATTGAGCGTAAAGGAATCTTAGATTTTGTTGAAATTGCAGCATCACAGCCAGACTATAAATTTGTTTGGTTTGGATTTACCAATTTAAATACAGTTCCCGCTAAAGTGAAAGAAGCTGTAACGACTAAATTAGATAATCTCTTTTTTCCGGGATATTATCCGCGTAATCTTCTTCGTAAAGCATATGCTGGGGCTGATTTGTTTTTCTTTCCGACTTATGAGGAAACAGAAGGAATTGTATTATTAGAAGCACTTGCGGCTAAAACACCTGTTTTAATTCGTGATATACCGATTTATCAAGGGTGGTTTGAAGATGGGAAAAACGTCTATAAGGGAACAAATAATAAGGAATTTAAAGAAAAAATTACTGGGATTGTCGAACAGAAGTTGCCCAATTTAACCAAGGAAGGTTATAAAGTGGCCCAAGAACGAAGTATCGAAAATATCGGAAAAGAATTAAAGAAAATTTATGAAGAATTACTATCTGAATGAAATGATTTTCCTTAGTACAGTGCGCTGTACTAAGACGATATGATTAATCTACTATACAAATATAGAAAATTTTATGGATATACTAACTAAGTATGATAATTCATTATATAGATGAATTGTCCTGCTTCTTTTTAGTATAGATATAATTTGAATCAAAGAAAGAGGATTTCTACCATTGTTGTTAACTTAAAAGAAATTATATTTAAAACTAGAATTGAATTTTTGTTTCAATCTAGTTTTTGTTTTGTGAACAAAAAACTTTTTATTTCAAACCTAATATAAGAAAATTTTATTTCAGAAATGTTTATAAACTAGTTATTTAATAAATGAAAGTTACACTAAAATTAGTGGGCACGTCATAACATGAAAAAAATCACGAAGCCGCGATTTAATGTTACCAATTTTCCTTTGAAAAACAAGGAATTTCTCTTTACACGCAAACATACATTCGATATAATATAAATAGGGATATTTAACTGTTGGGTGCCTACCTATCTTCGTTCTTACGAATAGAAGGGAGGTAATAATAATGCGAAAGAAAGATTTACTAATCTCAATCCTTCTATTTATTATCACTTTATTAATTGTTGCCTTATTGGTATTGATTATAAAGAAATAGACACCCGATTACTTTCGTAATAAGGTGTCTCACCAATTTTAGGGTAGATACTCAACTAGCGAAGTTGAATATTCCCTTTTTTATTGTATGAGGATTTCCTCATCTATATACATCATATCATATTTCGTTTTTGGTTTCAAGGTATTCAAGTTTAGGTTTTACTTTTTGGGATTAGACCAATTATAACGCAAAAAAGATTAGAATTTTTACTTTTTTATTCCTTAAAGTTAATATCATTAGATCTCTACTGCTTTTTTTGATACAATAGTTATGGTGATGATATGCAGAAAAAAATAAATATTATAATATGGAGTCTGATTCCTTGTTTGATCCTTTTTTTTGTTATTCTAACAAATACCAGGCGTTCTAGCATTCGTGTATATGAAGAGAACTGGGAACAAGCAGGACATCAGATTATGATTAAAGTTTACGGTGAACCATCACTAAATTGGGATACAAAATTAGGAAAAATAAAACGACTGATTAAAGAAAAAGATCAAATTGAGGAGCAACTTGACCAAGTAATATCTGATATTATTCTGCAGTTAAATACTGCCTCTTATATCATTCAAATTGATGAATATGTTACTGTTGGGAAGCGTTATCAAGAAGAACCATTTCAAGTAGCTACCATGACAAGTGATCACCAGTTATTTAAGATTATGGCTTTGGAACAGCAAGCGCTTTTTGTTACCGATGTTACCAATGATCAAGCGTATGAGCGAATCTTTATTATTGCGCCCACTCCGATGAAGGCAAGTGAAGTGAGTAAGCAGTTACAAGTGTTATCCCTTGAAGAGGGGAAAATGGTGGCGATGCAATTACCGAAGATCGAAGTTTATTGGTTAAAGCAAGCAAAAGTAGTTGGTCATGTTAAAACCACATAAGCCACCAATCGAAAAGAAGATAAACGAGAACCGAGGAAAGAAGGGCATGAATCACTCTGGCAACAAAAAATGGTAAGTATTTAATCGGGGTATCGCTTAGAATGCTTCGCATCTGCATATGGACACTCAGTCCGCCAAATGATAAAATCATCGCACAGAGCGCACTTTTTAGCTGGAGTGGGATATGAAGCAAGCTAATATATTTTAATCCTTGGGTCATCTCGACAAAGCCATTTAAGATTCCTTGGTGAAACGATCCAAGGTTTAGGTTTTGATCGATGATGGTTGTGATGACTAAAAACATGGTAATGGTTCCTAAGATTAATAACAAGGTATCAATCGTATGCATTAATGCATCACTAATAATCTGTCCAAAACTATTTGGGTTGTGAATTCGTTTTTCATGCATTTTGGTAATCGCCCGACTGAATGATACCTTTGTCGTTTCTTTAGGACTAGGAGCATAAGAACGAAATAATAGACCAATGATGATATTGGTTACATAGTGACAAATTAAGATTAAGATACCAGCTTCCTTATTATTTAAGAATAGTAGGGAAACCGTTCCTAGAATAAAAAGAGGATTGCTAAAATGGGTGAAGGTTAGTAACTTGGTTGCTTCGCCTTCGGTAATCATGCCATTTTGATAAAGTTCTTTTGTATATTTGGCGCTACTAGGAAACCCTGAGATAATTCCCATTACAAAGACAAAGGCGCCATTCCCATTCATCCGAAATAACTTGTTCATCCATCTTTTTGATAACTCACCAATAAATTCGACAAACCCGTATTGAACAAGCAGTTCAGAAAGCACAAAAAAAGGGAAGAGGGATGGAAAGATATTATCTTTCCAAATACGAAACGAAAAAGAGACAGAAGCTAGAATATATTTTGAAGAAGCGAGAATTTCAAAGCCGACAAATAATAATAAAATTAGAATGACAACACTAACACTTTTTTTTCGCATAAGCAACCACCTTTTTTGATACACTGTAATAGAAAGGATAATCTATGACTAATAAATTATATGAAAAAATAAAGCAAATTATCAGAGAAAATCGTTATTTCTTGGTCTTTTTAGCCATTGTAATGGTACTATGTTTCATCCCTATCCCATATTATATTCATGCTCCAGGGGGCCTTGTTAACATTAGTGACCGAGTAACAGTAGAAAATGGTCACCAAAGCGCAGGAAGTCTTAATCTCGCATATGTTAGTGAATATAAAGGAACAATTCCAATGTATTTATTTTCGCTAGTGAAACATGACTGGGATGCGGTTAAATTAGAAGAAGTGGTTGAGAGCAATGAGACTGCTCGGGATAGTGAATTTCGTAGTCATCTTTTATTAGAAGAAGCGACACAAGCCGCGGTAATCAATGCGTTTCGATTTGCCCAAGTGAAATACGAGATCAAAAAAGAAGACTTATTTGTCAGTTATGTCGATCCTAAGAGTCAAAATGAACTTAAAATTGGGGATCAAATTATCGCAGTGAATGGGACCAATATAACAACCAAAGAGCAGTTGCTTACTTATGTGAAGGAAAAACAGATTGGGGAAGAACTAGCGATTACCATTAAACGTAATCAGAAAAAAAAGACGGTAGCAGCAACGGTTTATGAATCATCCCGTCGTCCTAAAATTGGTGTGGTTGTAACCAGTAAAAAAGAAGTGGTCACGAATCCCGAGGTTACGTTCGACTTTAAGATGAGCGAATCAGGTCCCTCTGGTGGAATGATGATGAGTTTGGCGATATACAATAGTCTTACCAAAGAAGATGTGACCCATGGGAAAAAGATTGCCGGAACTGGTACGATTGATGAACAGGGAAATGTAGGTGAGATCGGTGGTATTCAATATAAAATCATCGGTGCTGCCAAAGAAAAAGTCGATGTCTTTTTTGTTCCCGCTGGCGAAAACTATACTACTGCCAAACAATTAAAAGAAGAACGACATTATGATATGGACGTTGTCGAAGTAAAAACCTTTACCGATGTATTAGAATATTTAGAAAAACAGTTATAAAATGGGAAAACACTAGAGAAATACTTGCGAAAACATAGCTTTTATTGTAAAATATAACATATTATGAATTAGAAAGAAGACAAATATGAAACAGAGTGATATTGAACAGAGGAATGCAACTATTTTACAACAAAGAAGTCAGCAAGTGATCATTGCTAAAGCAAGAAAGTTAAATAAAAAATGGGATTCTGCAAAAAATAAATTATCCATGATCAATGATGATGAGGTATATTTAATAAACCATATTGGAAATATAGTGGAGATGCAAACTGATAACCGAGCACAATTTTTGGATTGTTACAGGAACTATGTAAAAAAATGTCCTCGAAGGAATTTTTCTTACGCGATGTTAGAATATATTATTTCACTTGCCCAAATAACCAACCAACCCGATTTAATAGAATATCAAAAAAAATTGATCGATTTATATTTGGAAGAATTAAGAAGAAAACGTCGTTCTAAACGTCAAGATTACCATTTATATCAATTAGTGGAATTACTACCAAGTGTAAAAGAATACATTGAAAGCAAGGGAGATTATCATTTAATAATGGATGAAATAGATCCTCAATTATGTGATTTTAATTATGGAAATAAGAGCCATGACTCTAAGATCCGAGAGCAAATCGAAAAGAAAATCTTAGGAAGAAGTGTTACTGATTCCTCAACCCTTCCTTCTTTAAATCAAATCGAACGAGGAATTCATATTGATGAATATTCTAACTTATTAGATCAAGCAGCAGCGAATGGAATGTTAAAGGAGCTTTTTGGCTCATATGACAAAAATATTTTAACTTTGAAATATGGTTTAACCGATGGAATCTGTCATTCAGATGAAGAAATTATGGGGATATTAAAAATAACGAAAGGCGAGATTGATCTGGCCATCGATCTTGCGATTCATCATCTTCATGCTTATGGTTATTATGGAGATGAGCATATGGCCGAGACTTATGCATTATTAATGGAAGCTGCTAAAGACGGTATCCTGTCGGAAATTTTATGTTGGCATAATCGGGCCATCCTATCTTTGAAATGTGGTTTAGCTGATGGAATTTGTCGTTCAGATGAAGAAATTATGGCTCTGTTAGATACGAAGAAAATTGAAATTTGCTATAGTATGAAAGGTGCGAAAAGATGTCTTCATGATCTTGGTTATTATGGAAACGATTATCCAGCTAAAACGTTCCAAAAACGCAAGGAATCATAGTGAATTAATAATCAAATACGAAAAGTAAAAAAATGGATGTGATATTATGCCAAGTGCTTGTGCGCATGCTTATTTTGCGCGAGATGTTTACCGAACATTAGAACCAAAATTGAAACGTAAGATTGATCGTGATACGATGATTACTTTTTCACAAGGACCAGACGTGTTTTACTATCAATTTTTAAATCCGCTTCAGAACGCGACCGTTCATGCCTTTGGTAGACTGGTTCATACAACATATCCGAAAAAGTTTTTGATTCATTATATCGATCATATGAAACGCTATCGCTTAGAAAAGAAACCAGAAGTAGTAGCTAGTTTATATGGGTATCTCACGCATTATCTATTGGATTATTACACACATCCCTTAATCTATTATAAAACAGGGGTGTATGAATATGGGAATGCGGCTACGCGGCAATATATCGGAAAACACCAGGAAATGGAGTTATTAATTGATTTATATATGTTAGAAAAACGCGAACGGAAGAAACCTGCTAAAATAAAATTAGATCGTTTTTTATTCCCGCGGGTGGATTTTTCAATTTCGTTAAAGAATCTTCTCAATCGTGTATATCAAGATGTTTACGAGACTTCTAATATGGGAAGGCGTTATCTTTCTAATTTAAAACAGATGCGTTTTATCTACCGCCATTTCCGTTATGATCCATATCACTTGAAGCAACCATTTTATCATGCTTTCGCAACATGGTTTCCAACGAGACTTTATCGGTTACAGTATACTTCTTATGCTAGTGAGTTGCGAGCAAAGATCGGTTATATCAATCATGAGCATAAACCTTGGTGTCATCCGCTTGATCAAACTGAGATTTGTACTGATACTTTTTTTGATCGTTACAAAAAGGCTCAGAAAGAAGCAGTGACATTGATTCAAAAAATGAATCTTGTCTTAACTGGTGATATGGAATTAAGAGAATTAGAGGCTATATTACCTGATGTTTCCTATTTAACCGGTAAAAACTGGCACATTGGAACATCGATGCAGTACTTTGAGAAAGAAGGAGCATTATGAATAAAAAGTTAATGGAACAAGGAAGTGAACTCTTTGGAGGAAGTCTTACCAATCAGCAGCTAAGTATGATTCCAGAAGCCCATTTTACTGTTTTAGCAACCCATCCCTCCAAGCGAGAAATGATTGCAATTTATACCACTTGTATCCAAAATAATGATCTCATGGCTTTACCGCAAGTAGAGATACTATTAAATTATTGTTTATCAGCACCTCATATAGAGGCTGCTAGTTTATTAAGTCATTATTATCAGTATCCCGAATTACTTCAACAAGCCAATATTGTAGACATTGCCGGTGTCATTATGCATACGGATTCTCCTGATTTATGTTCTTACTATAAGCTCTTGCTACATGAGGGTGTGAGAAAACAATTAGTAAAATCAGGCTTGTTATTTCCAGTTATGCAGTTGATGAGTACCATTTCATCATCAGAAGTTTTAGAGTATTTCTTTATGACTGTGTTAAAACAGGCGGTTATTTCCTCGCCATACGTTTTACGAATTTTAACATTATTTACGATGATCCAAACAGAAGCAACCGCATATTCGTTGTTTATGTATGCCGATGAACTAGCAAATTCCACGGTGGCCAACGATATTATTCAATTGTTTCATGAAGCGTTTGAACAAAATCAAGGGCAAGAATTAATGGATCAGATGAATGCTTTACTTGTGGCGAAAGATATCGATGACATAGAATATTTTAAAGGAAAAATTCAAAAAGTAAGAAAAAAGTGAGATTGTTGGACATATCATCACTTTTTTGATACAATTTTAAGTAGGTGGTTTTATGACAAGAGAAGAAGTAGACCGTAGTAAAGTAACGCCGATGATGCGGCAATATTTAGAGATTAAAGATGCGAATCCCGATGTCTTATTGTTTTTTAGACTGGGTGACTTTTATGAGATGTTTTTTGAAGATGCAATCCAAGCGTCTAGGGAACTTGAACTTACTTTAACTGGTAAAAATGCTGGTTTGAATGAGAAAATTCCGATGTGTGGAATTCCTCATCATGCGAGTAATCTTTATATTGAGAAACTCGTTGATAAAGGGTACCGGGTTGGAATTTGTGAGCAGTTAGAGGATCCGAAGGCAACGAAAGGAATTGTCAAGCGCGATGTAATTCAAATTGTCAGTAAGGGAACCGTGATTAACAGTGAGTCGTTAAAAGACTATGAATCCAATTATATTGGAAATATTATGGATTTTGGTCATGCTTATGGTGTTAGTTACTCTGATATTTCTACCGGAGAAATAAACGTCTTACTAGTAGAGCACAATGTCTCGAAAGTAGTGAGCGAAGTGGTAAGTATCGGTTTAAAAGAAGTGATCATTGCTAGTAGTGTTGATAAGGCTGTTCAAAGTTTATTAACGAACCAATTTAAGTTGATTACAAGTGTTAGCGATGCGATTGATTCCCTCGCTGAGTATGATTATATTTATCAAGAACTTGGTGATATTCGTTTGGTAAACACGATTAAGCACTTACTAACCTATATTACAGCTACCCAAAAACGGAGCCTTAGTCATCTACAAAAAGCTGAGATCAAAGAGCGTAAAAATTATTTAAAAATGGATATTCACACCAAACGAAATTTGGAATTAACAGAGACATTGCGTCTCAAACAACGGACGCATTCCTTGGTTGATTTGCTCGATAAGACGAAGACCGCAATGGGATCACGTCGTTTAAAGCATATGATAGAAAGTCCGTTTATCGAACGAAGTGAAGTAGAAAAACGTTATGATGTTGTCGAAACGTTGTTACGAGAATTTCTTTTGAAAGATGATTTACAAAAGGTTTTATATGAAGTCTATGACTTAGAACGTCTTAGTGGTCGAATTGCCTTTGGGAATGCCAATGCTAGAGACTTACTTCAACTTAAAAATTCGCTTCGAGTACTACCTGAGTTAAAGGAGATGTTAGAACAGATTCAATTTTATCAAACGGTAGATCCTGTCTTTGAACTTTATCAATTATTAGAACAGAGTATCTATGAAAATCCTCCGCTTGGAATTAAAGAAGGATATTTGATTAAAGAGGGATATCACGCAGAATTAGACGAGTTAAAAGCGCTTCGAAAAGGGGGAAAAGACTTTGTTGCAACCTTTGAAGCGAGTGAACGCGAAAAGACGGGAATTAAAACATTAAAAGTAGGATACAACCGTGTCTTTGGATATTATATTGAAGTTTCTAAAGGTCAAACGAATATGGTAAAACCCGAGTATGGGTATGAACGCAAGCAGACACTTAGTAACTGTGAACGCTATATCAGTCCAGTATTAAAAGAAAAAGAGAGTTTAATTTTAAATGCGGAAGAAAAGATTGTTGAATTAGAGTATACATTATTTACGGAGATTCGAGATAAAATAAAAGCATATATTCCCGTTCTTCAAAAGATTGCCAAAGTTATTAGTGAAATCGATGTCTTACAAGCTTTTGCTACTGTTACGGAGGAAAATAATTATGTTCGACCAAAAATTACTGACAATCGGAAACTGATGATTTTAGATAGTCGTCATCCAGTAGTAGAAAAAGTAATCACCGGGGAATTCGTCAGCAATGATATCATAATGGATGAGGATACGAATATTCTATTAATAACAGGACCTAATATGGCCGGAAAATCAACATATATGCGGCAATTGGCTATTACCGTTATCATGGCTCAAATTGGTTGCTTTGTTCCAGCCAAAAGTGCAGAAATGCCTCTTTTTGATGCGATCTTTACACGAATTGGGGCAAGTGATGATTTGGTTAGTGGTGAGTCGACCTTCATGGTTGAGATGAATGAAGCCAATCATGCGATTCGGAATGCAACCAGCAATAGCTTGATTTTATTCGATGAATTAGGCCGTGGAACTGCTACCTTTGATGGCATGGCCTTAGCCCAGTCGATTATCGAATATATTCATCATAAGATTGGTGCGAAAACGTTGTTTTCTACCCATTACCATGAATTAACTGATTTAGAGGAATCTTTAGATCACTTACAAAACATTCATGTTAGTGCCTATGAAGAAGATGGTAATATTGTCTTTTTACATAAGATTAAGTCTGGTAGTGTCGATAAGAGTTATGGAATTCATGTCGCTAAGCTTGCGGGATTACCGCTTGAACTAATCGAACGGGCTGATCAAATTTTATCAATATATGAACAAAAAGAACGAAAACGGGATCGAAAAATTCAAGAAGCGCTTCCACTTGAGGAATTGATACAACCAAGCCCTTCCAAAATTGAGGCGTTGCTAAAAGAAGTGGATCCCATGACAATGACTCCAATGGAGGCAATCAATATGCTTTACCATTTAAAGGAGATAGAAAAGGAAGGAATGAAATAGTATGGATTTATTAAAACGAGAAAATTGGTGGATATGGCTCATTATCTACTTATTCGGGCAAGGAGTAGGTATTTATATTTTAGCAGCTTTATTAAAGGTGTATGACAAGAATGCTTGGTATGCGAAATGGGAATATTGGTTAGTAGGGGTATTATGTTGTTTTTTCCCAGCCCTTATCATGTTTAGTGTTTTCAGCATTCAAATTACAGTTGAGACAGCTAAAAAACTAGATGTCGCGGGAAGTGAAATCTATGGATCAGCCTATATTTGGATTCTAGGACTAATTATTCCAATTATCGGTTGGATTGCCCTAGGTGTTATGTCACTTTACTTAACGATTAATACATTAATTGCCCTATACCGTGGGAATGCTGAACAATATATTGATTAAAATAAAAAATTTAAGCCTTCACCGTTTGGCTTAAATTTTTTTGTTTTTTTCACTTTGATATTAAAGTTATTGACATTTCGAATGGGGAGGGGGTATAATACGATAACAGAAGCGGAGGAATAATAGTATGAATTTTCAAAAGTTTAGTGAAATTGAGAACATGGGAGAGTTAGATGCTTATAAAGTATGTAAATATTTAGCAAATAATATAGTCAAACATGCGGATACATTAACCCCAAAAGAATCTAGGTTTGTAGAGAGGATAAATCAAGCGAAACCGTTATTTAAAAGCTGCATGGTTCTTTTAATTTTTGGATTGCTTGTAAAAATTTTAACATTAGTTGTAGGATTTACGACTGTATTAAAAATTACAGCGGCCGGAAATTTTGCCCCATATGTTGCTGATGTTTTTCTTACTGTATATTTGATGTTTGTGAAAAGGAAAATAGTAAAGCTTTTAAATAGTAAATTAAACTATTTAGAGATTGATATTTCAAAAATGGAGAATGTTTATGATGAGTATGTTCAAGAGCAAATGGAATTGCAACAATCAAAGGAAAAACAGAACCTGGATCAAATAATATTGGATCAGTCAACTAAATCGGATGATGATACAATAACAACAGAAGAAGTGGAAGTTCATAAAATGAATAATGATACCACTAACTTAGTTTCTGGGGTGTATGGTTGTTATGAAGAAGAAGATCGTTATGATATAGAAGATGATAATAATATAAACAGTAAAGGGAAATGTTTTGTTAGAAAAATTGGAAAATAATATTAATGTTAAGTAAAGGGAAAAGATCCCTTTTTTGGATATGGCAGGAAAAGTGTGACATATGATTGATTTCTTCAGAGATTCTACCAGGAAAAAGTAAAAATATTACTTTTTCTTTTGTTTAAAATATGATAAAATAAGTAATTAAGAAAGAGGAGACGTGTATGAATATTAAGATTAGTGGAACAGAAAGCAATAAAAATGAGATTATCTACAATAATATTGTCGACACGATGAAAGAATTAGAGTTAACTGATCAGGAGCAAATTGCCTACCTTAAGACCAAAGTAACATCACTTGAAGTTGAAGTACAGCAACGAATTGTCATGCTTTGTACTGTGGTTGCTGGAATGGTGGGAATTGGTCTTGGTTTATATTTTGTGGCAATTGATCAATACTTATTTGGAACGATTTTATCCTTTGGAACCCTAGGACTAATGCTATATCGCATTTATCTCATGTTTAAAAATCATGCAGTGGTAAAAAAAGATGATAACTATGATAAAATTGAGCACCTAAGATCAATGTTGAATATGAGATTGAAATAACAGAACAATATTGTTAAATGTTTGATAAGAAAAGAGGAAAAAAGATGAAAACATATCAATTAGTTGGATTTGATACGGGATTATATCCTTATCTTATCCCTGTTTACCAAGGTGAAAATGAACTAGTTAAAAGTATTAATAATGAGAATGATATAATTACTGGTTTTCAAAATAATGACGACACAACGTCATTTGTTCCACTTGATCATGTTACTATGACTGGTCCAAATCCCTTGCTAGAAGTATCAATCGGCGATCCGGCTATTTATGCTTATCGAATGACGTCAGGGCAGGTAATAGCAACCAATCGGATTGATCATTATATTGCTATTCTTCATGACGATTCAAAAAATTTAGATCCGGAATCATGTGAAATAGTACAATATTATATGGATCATTTTGGACCATATCATTGGTCTTCCTTTGATCAGGAATCTTCTTGTTGGGGTTGTCCTTTCTTAGGTACATACCCTTTCGATGATGATTTTGATTATTTAAACGATATTGATTGTCGCTGTAAATGGAAAGATGCAATGATCGAGTATAGTCATGATGCTGGCAACCAGTTGATAAAAACACCATATTGGTGTCCAAAAGATCACAAGTAATTTTGATAAATAGTAACGATATGGTTACTATTTTTTGTTTATTTTGATATAATGAATACAAGGTGATGAAAATGGAGCAATTAAATAGAACAGAATTACGAAAAAAAATTATGACAATCTTATATCAAATTAATGTTTATGAAAAGCATAAGATGAGTTATCAAATTGACGATATTATAAAAGAAGTATTAGAGATCGATAATGAATTTGTCAAAGAGATGACTTATGGTGTGATTACTTATAAAAATGAGATCGATCAAAAAGCCAACCAGGCGTTAGAAGGTTGGACGATTGACCGATTAGGAAATACCGATACCGCGATTCTGAGGATGGGAATTTACGAGTTACTCTATACGAATACGCCACCGGTTGTTGCAATTAATGAAGCAGTCGAACTTGCCAAAGAATATAGTGATGACAGTGTTCGAAAAATGATTAATGCAGCTATGGATCGAATTTACAAAGATCAAGAAAATAAAATATCTGATTAGATATTTTTTAAAAAACGTTTACACGTACATAAGTTTGTGATAAACTATATATAGTAAAGGAAGTGACCAGATGAATCACGATAAGTATTTAACTGTTGGGGCGATTACCAAGTATTTAAAGTATAAATTTGATAGTGATAACAATTTAAAACAAGTATTCCTCAAAGGGGAAATTAGTAACTTTAAAGCACACACCAGTGGTCACTTTTATTTTTCTATGAAGGATGAGACTAGTAAGATCAATGCGATTATGTTTAGTAGTAGTGCTAGTAAAATCAATTTTAAACCAGCTGATGGTATGAAAGTTTTAGTAGCTGGTCGCATTAGTGTGTATGAAGCAACTGGTGGATACCAGGTTTATGTTAGTGATATGGTAGAAGATGGGGTAGGTAATTTATATGTTGCGTTTGAAAAATTAAAAAAACAATTAGCGAGCGAAGGGTTATTTGATGAGGCGCACAAGCAGGCGATTCCAGCAATTCCAGAGCGTATCGGGATCATTACAGCAGCTACGGGAGCAGCAATTCGTGATATCTTGTCGACGATCAAACGTCGTTTCCCTATTGCCGAAACAATTCTATTTCCTAGTTTAGTCCAAGGAGAATATGCAGCTGAGGACATTGTTCAAAATATCAAACGTGCCGCGGAATATGATTTAGATGTTTTAATTATAGGACGTGGTGGTGGATCCATCGAAGATATGTGGCCTTTTAATGAGGAAAAGGTCGCACGGGCAATTTATGATTGTTCCATTCCTACCATTAGTGCCGTTGGTCACGAAGTCGATTTTACGATTAGTGATTTTGTTGCCGACTTGCGAGCGCCAACGCCAACCGGAGCGGCTGAATTAGCGGTTCCTAATATAGATGATTTAGAAATTCAGATTCATCATCTTAGTATTCGCCTGCAAGAAAATATGTTACAAAAAATCAATTATAAACGGTTGCACTTAGATAATCTTAAACATTCATTTGTGTTAAAAAATCCTATGATCATATATGAAAATAAAAAACAGATGTTGGATATGATGGTAGAAAAAATGATACACTTGATGCAACGGCAGGTAGAACAAAAGCGGAATCATTTAGATCATTTGCGTAAGCACTATATATTACAAAATCCCCATGAATTATATAAACCAGCGAAAATTCGGTTCACAAGTCTAATCGACCAACTAGAACTGATTAATCCACTAGGTGTTTTAAAACGAGGATATACGGTGAATTACCATGAAGATCATCTTGTTAGAAGTATTCATGATGTTAAAAAGAATGATGTGATACGAACGGTTTTTCATGATGGTGAGGTAGAAGCAAAAATTATAAAAATAAAGGAGCAGAAGAATGGAAAAGAAAAAAAAGTTTGAAGATCAAGTAAAAGAATTAGAAAAAATTATCAATGAGTTAGAAAATGGGAATACGGATCTTGAAGAGTCAATTAAAAAATATACTAAGGCCATGAAACTCGTAAAAGAGTGTGACGAAAAGCTAAAAAATATGGAAGAAACAGTTCATAAAATCGTCACAGAACATGGAGAATTAGAAGCATTTGAAGTAGAAGAATAGAAGCATTCTTCTATTTTTTTAACAGGGAATGGTTACCGAATTGGTAGTTTTTTAAAAACATATTTTATAATACGAGAACCATAATAATAATGTAGTCTATATGAGTACAAGGAGATTGATGATATGTTTCAAAAATTTTTAAAAAATTTGAAAACAAGTACAATCATAATTCTTCTTTCATTATTTATTATGCCAACTTCCATCCTGGCTTATTCTGAATATGTAATCCCTGGTGGAGAAAATATCGGAATTGAGTTGAACAGCAAAGGTGTTATGATCGTCGGATTATACAAAGTTGGAAATGACTATCCTGGCAAAAAGGCCAATTTAAAAGTTGGGGATTTGATTCAAAGTGTCAATGGCAAACCAGTATCGAATATCGATGAGCTAGTGAGTGCGATTAACGCTTCTGATGATACTGCCGATATTACATACATGCGAAATCATACGAAAGCGCAAACGAATTTAAGTTTGACCAAAGATAACCAAGGCGTATGTAAAACAGGCCTTTATGTCAAAGATAGTATTAGTGGAATTGGGACCCTCAGTTTTATTGATCCCAACACCAAACTTTTTGGGGCATTGGGACATGAAATCATTGAAAAAGCAACCGGTAAAATATTAGAGATTAAAGACGGTAAAATTTTTAGCTCGGATGTTACTAGTATTGAACGTAGTGAAAATGGAACACCTGGCGAGAAAAATGCAACATTTCAAACCGATCAACAAACCGGAACCGTTAAAGAGAATACATCACAAGGAATATTTGGGCATTATACAGATACACTTCCTACTAAAAAAACGTATAAAGTTGCCCAACCAAGTGAAGTAAAAACTGGATCAGCAAAATTACTGACGGTGTTATCTGGAACCGAAGTAAAAGAATATAGTATTGAAATAACAAAGATTAATAATAATATGAGCCAAAAAAATAAAAATATTCTTTTTAGTATTACTGATAAGACCCTATTAGATACGACCGGCGGAATTGTACAAGGAATGAGTGGAAGTCCAATTATCCAAGATGATAAAATCATCGCAGTTGTAACCCATGTTGTTGTGAATGACCCAACGAAGGGATATGGAATATTTATTACAAATATGTTGGAAGAAGCCGAAAATTAGAGAGTGATCTCTAATTTTTGTGTTTTGATCATTGCTATTTTAAACATGGATGAAGTAGCGCGCATCTTAAAATGGAATTATGAATTTTATAATTTTCACAAAATTTTCACATTTTGTTGTATTTTGTCGAATTGTATGCTACACTGTAGGTGAAAAATTGGATAAGAAGCAGTACCTTTTACTTTTGGTGCTTTTTTTTTGATAAAGGAGGGAAAGTGTGAAAAAGTTTTTCACCAAGTGTTTAGTCCATATCTTAATAACAGGAATTTTACTGAATGCCTTACCTGTTACAGTCTTCGCCGAGGCGCTATCGATGACGAAGATTGCACCACCAATTGATCTTACGTCCGAGAGATGGCCGTCTCCAACGATTACGAAAGAGTTGGTAGAAAGGAGAACAGAAAATCAAAAATATTTTTTGATGAGTGATAATAGTATTACGGTAGCTACTTATCCCGAAATGGTGCATCAAGAAGTAAATGGTGCCTTTACGGAAATTAATAATACCATGGTTTCTGATGGGGATGATTACAAATTAAAAAACAATCGTTTAGATTATAAATTTTCGAAAAAAGCGAGTGAACAGAAAATTTTAACGGTTACAACCCATGGTCAGCAAATCAACTGGGGTCTCGTTGGTGCAAAAAACGTAAAATCAGAACTGAGTAATCCAGATTTTAGATTAAAGTCGTTATCCAAAGAAGAACAGAAGTTGTCAATTGATCATCTAACGAATCAAGTGCGCTATAGTCAGATTTTACCAGAAATTGACCTCGTTTATGATGTTACTCCAGCTTCTATCAAAGAGAATATCATTTTAAAAAGCAAAAAGGCCCTGGAGCAGCAACTGGTATTCTCCCTTAGGGTGAAAAAATCAAACTATGAGCAACCTGATCCGCGAACGATTGTCTTTAAAGATCAAAAAACCAATCAAGAAATTTACCGGATTACTGCGCCATACTTATACGATGCGAATTTGGAATATAGTGATGCCCTAACTCTTAAGATTGCCGAGGAACATAATCGGTACCTGGTAACGTTAGATCTTCCGGAGGATTGGCTTCGCGATCCTAAACGAGCCTATCCAGTTACCATTGATCCGAGCATTATCACTTCCCAGGATTATAATAAAATTGCCGATACCTATATCTATCCAGAGGATGCGAATAATCATACTAAGGGAGCAGCCCATGTAATTCGGGTAGGGAATAACCACTTAGGAAATGGCGGATCATTTCGTGGACTCGTCAAATTTACCTTACCAGAATTATCGAGTGGGGATCAGATTATCGATGCTGATTTCCGGATCTATCATTATCCTGATACCGATGAATGGAATCCGCCAACCGGAACTTATCAAATTGATGTTCATAAAATGACCTCTGATTGGGCGGAGATGAATGCCCACTGGAGTAGTTTACATGATAAATACGATCCAAAAGTCGTCGATTATATGCAGTATCACTATTCAGATAATGACCCTTGTCATGAGAATCAACTCAATATTACCGAAATTGTCAAAGACTGGTATACGACAGGAAATAACTATGGATTGATGTTAAAAGAACATATCGAGAAAAAAGATAATACTCGTCAAGACATGATGTTTCTATCAAGCGATACCAACGCTAGCGCTTGGTATTATGGTCGCCCAGTAGCGGTAATTACCTATCGCAATCAAACTGGTTTAGAAGATTATCTTACCTATCACACAAGTGCAAAGGGCCGAGCTGGAACGGTTTATACCAATGACTATAACGGGAATTTAGTGATGGTGCATGAAGATGCAGCAACCAGTGGAACCCGGCTACCAGTCAGTATTAATCATATATATAATACCAATGATGCGAATACCAATATTGGCTATGGTCATGGTTTTCGGTTGAATCTCAATCAGACGATTGAATTAAAAACAATTGAAAAAATCGAATATGCCAAATATATCGACGAAAATGGAACCATTCATTATTTCTATAAAGAAGGATCACGTTACCTCGATGAAGATGGCTTATCCCTAACGCTTAAGATGAACGGAACAAACTTTGAGATGCAGGATAAAGAAGGAAACAAAAGCATCTTTGAAAAGAATGGAACTAGTTGGCGTCTGAAGGAAATCTGGGATACCAATCAAAATAAGATTACGATTACTTATACTGGTAACGATATTACTAAAGTCGCCGATGCTACGGGTGAGACAATTACCCTTATGTATGAGAATCAGCTGTTGACGAAAATCACCGATGCTGCTGGTCGCGTTCAACAATATCATTACACCAATCAAGATTTAACGAAGATTACATATCCTGATGGGGAAGAAACTTATTATCAATATCACAGTAATCATTATTTAAAAGAAATCAAAGATATTGATACCAGTCGTCTTACCTATGACTATTATCCTGCTAAACCATATCGGATAAAGACGATTCAGGAGTTTGATACCAAAGGAGAGGTTGGAAAGCAGTTAACAATTCAATATGGAAACAATGCGACCTATTTTAAAGATCATGAAGGCTATGAAACTCACTATACCTTTAATGATCTAGGACATACTATTTCCATAGGAGATCTAGGAATTGATGGTGGATCGACGTTTGATCAAGTATATGGAAAAACCTATACTTATGGAACTACTGGTGGTAGTAAAAATAAAGTCACCAAGGACCAACAACTGATGGGAACAATTAATAACTATGTTTTAAATGGTTCTTTTGAGGATGGGGAAAGTAATTGGCAAAAGCAGGATCTAGAAGAAGCGTCCATTACCGCTAAACTTGATTCTGATAGTCCTTACTATGGAGTTAAGGCTTTAAAATTGAGCAGTACAAATAACAAAATTAATAGTCGTTATTATCAAACAAACACCAAGGTTACCCCTGGTGAAAGTTATACCTTTAGTGCTTATCTAAAAATGGAAGAGATTGCTACCAGTGATGGACAAGTTTCCCTTTATATTGCTTATACCGATGCAACTGGAAAAGAAGTGGTAAAAAAGAGTGCTGGTATCACGAAAAATCAGGACTATATGCGATCAAGTGTTACCATTGATTTACCAGAGGGACCGTCACAAACAATTCAAACCGGGATCATGATTGAAAATACCAAGGGGAATATTTTTATGGATGCTGCGCAACTAGAACTAGGAAAAACAGCGAATTTCTACAATCTAGTCGAAAATAATGCCTTCCTTCATGGCAATACCTATTGGACACCAGTAGAAACAACAAGTGGCGATGGCGTTAAATTAGAGCAACAAAATTCAGTCTTTTATATGAGTGGAGATAGTTCCAAGAAAAAACGAAATGTGCAGACGATTCCAATTCGTGGGAAAAAGGGAGACCAATTTCATCTATCGTATTGGACCAAAACCGGAGCTGTTAGGGATTCAGAGATCTCGGTTGGAGTGCTTGGTACAGACAATCAAATTCAGTGGCTAGGACTTCATGCCAATCATGATAGTGATGACTGGCAATATGTCAGTAATACCTTTACCGTCGATCGTGATTACCAGAGTATTACGTTATATTTGTGTTACTACAATGAAGCCAATCACGTCCTATTTGATAATATCACGTTACTAAAAGATGTCCGTAGTGATGATTATGAATATGATCAAAAAGGGAATTTGATTACCAGTAAAAAGATTGATCAGAATACGGAAAAGGCATTCTATAGTGCGAATGATAAATTAATTAAAAGTATGAATCTCAAAGGGACAAACTATGAGTATGAATATGATTTTCAACATAAAAATCGTTTAACCAAGGCGGTCAATAAAAATCTAGATTTGGATTATCAGTTCACCTATGATCAATACGGGAACAATACGGGAATAAAAGTGGATAGTAATCGCTCTAATGTTGCAATTAAGGAAAAAGCTTATTATGTTAAATCAACCCATTCTGGCAAAGTATTAGAAGTAGAAGATGGAAGAGTTGTTGACAATACTCGCATTCGTGAATTCACATTTAACCAAGGTGCCCATCAACAACTATTATTTACTAAAGTAGATGATCATTATTATAAAATATCCACTAATCGTATGACAGATAAATATTTTTCTATTAATGACGAAGGTAATATTGTCATTCAAAGTTATAATAATTTGGATACACAGAAATGGAAAATAGAAGAAGGAACGGATCATACAATTCAGCTTATTTCTAAAACAGGCAAAGCGATGACATTGGATACAAACGAGCACTATTTTAAAGCATCAGATAATACACGCGCTTCGACCCAATATATGCGTTTATACGAAATAGCCGAAAATAAGATTCACTCTGATACCGTTTTAGAAGATAATGAAGTATATCGAATCAAGTCAAAAAGCAGTAATTTATATTTAGCAATCAAAGGAATAGGTTCTAATACTGACGCTGTTACACAAGTAAAATTAGATGAAAACGATGTTGATCAATATTTCAGATTGGTAAAAAAGAATGATGGCTATGCGATTTTACCACTTAAATATGCAAAAAATGTTGGCATATTTCCTAAAAAAAGTAGTGGTGGTTCTTATAATCAAGCCCCAATTCAAGCATATACCAATCGTGATTCTTATTTCGATCAACACTGGCGAATTACTGAAGCTAGTGATGGCGATGGCTATATGATCGCAACAATGACAAACTATCAAAATATTCAAGTGTTAACGAATGAGGAAAAAAAGGAAAATTTAGCGTTACGAAATCGTACAGAAGATAACAACCAACGATTCTATTTTGAAAAATTAAATCTAAATAATCTCCAAAATGGAACATATCATATTAAAAATTTCAACAGCAATCTTTATATTGGCACTATTCATAATGCCACCTCAAATGGTTCAACAATCGAGCAACAGAATAAGATAGATGGTCATACACAACAATGGGTTATTACCAATCTCTATAATGGATATTATAAAATAAGTCAAAAGGAAAGTAAAAAAGTTTTAACCGTGCGAAATGGTAGTATAGAGAATGATACTCCAATTCAAATAGAAGATGAAAAAAATATAACAAGTAATCGTTCTCAACAATGGGAAATTGTACCAAAACAAAATGGAACTTATACAATCCGTTCTAGAGTAGCGGATGGCCAATCTTCTTTTGATGTGTATGGTGCTTCCAAGGACGCTAATACAAGAATAACGCTTCATCAAGGAAATGGGACTGTTGCCCAGGATTTTGTTTTCGAATTGCTCGATGCGTCTTCTATGGACTACATGGAAAGTAAGGCTACTTATTCTAGTGATGGGAAATTCTTAACCAAAGAAACTGATACCATAGATCATAGTATCGAATATGAATACCATTATAACGATACCGAGAAAACGGGAACCCTAAAAAGTGTCAAAGATGCCAAGGGTACGAAAACCAACTACGAATATGACGTTTTAGATCGAACGACGAAGATTGCCAGCGGAGAATACCAGAACCAATATACGTATCAATATGATAAACTAAATACCATTGCGCATAATGGCTTTCAATACCAATTTGATTATGATACCTTTGGGAATATGAAACAAGTGAGGGTTGCTGATAAAACCTTGGTTACCAATGAATATGCTAGTAGGAATGGACGGCTATCGAGTGTTTTATATGGCAATCAACAGAAAATAAATTATGAATATGATCAGTTTGGTCGTACCACGAAAAAGACTATGCAAGATAACATCTATCAGTATGAATATGATGCTCGTGGTAATGTCGCTAGCATTCTCGATAAAAATGCCAAAGAAGATTATACGTATGATATGAGTGGTCGCTTGATTTCAAGCAATCATACTAGTGGATTCAAGCGTAATTATCAGTATGATTCCAATAGTAATGTCAGTAAGACGAACTATCAGCTTACTAGTCAGGATCATACAACCCAGTATCAATATGATCGGGATAGTCGTATCCGTCATATGAAGTCAGAAGATAGTCTCATTACCTATGACTATGATACCCTTTCTAGATTAGCTGAGAAGACATTATCAACGAATAATAAAAAGCAGACGACAACTTATACATATCTAACGAAAGGGTCTAAAACCAGTACGGTGATAAGTAGAGTAAAAGTAGGATCAGATACCTATGATTATACCTATGATGTAAATGGAAACATTGAGACAATCAAGAAAAATAATGCATTACAAGTAAAATACTACTATGATGCGATGAATCAATTGGTCAAGGAAGATCATCATCTTCTCAATCAGACGATTGCTTATGAATATGATCATGGCGGAAACCTCCAAGCGAAAAAACAGTACAAGCTTGGAACAACGGAATCAGTTTCCAATGTTACTTATACCTATGATGCCACTTGGAAAGATTTACTGACTAGTTATAATGGAAAAGCAATTACGTATGATGAAATTGGAAATCCAACTAGCTATGATGGATCTACTTATGCCTGGAAAAATGGTCGTCAATTATCCCAAGTAACAAAAGGTGATCAAACGATTTCTTATCAATATAACGAGGCAGGGATTCGTACAGAAAAGAAGGTTGGCGAAGTCACTACCAAATATCATGTCGAAGGAAATAATGTCATCTATGAACAAACCGGTGATGATATTATCTACTACAATTATGATAATGCGAATGAAGTAACAAGTATGAATTATAAAAATAAGACATACTACTATCAAAAAAACATCCAAAATGATATAATAGGGTTGTTAGATGAGAATCTCGAGCTCATTGTTCAATATGCATATGATGGCTGGGGAAATCTAATTTCTATCAAAGATCGGGATGGTAATGAGATCACAGATCCAAGTCATGTTGGCGTGATCAATCCTTACCGTTATCGTAGTTATCGCTATGACCATGAAACAGGCTTATACTACTTACAAAGTAGGTATTATAACAGTCAGTGGGGAAGGTTTATTAATGCTGATGGTATCGTCGGAGCGAATGAGGATATTCTAGGATATAACTTATTTGCTTATTGTAGCAACAACCCTGTTAATCGGATTGATACAGACGGAACCTTTGCTGGGGCAATTACGGCAGCATTAGGACTTACTATAACGGGGAAGATGGTACTGAATGCGATAGTAGGCGGAGCAATAATGTCTATTGTTGGAACAGGTGCTGCAGCTATTGTTTATGATCTTGCAACTAATATGAAACCGTACCAATGGCCAAAGAAATCAAAGGATAATAAGAAAAATGATAACAAGACACATGCGGTGTATGTGTTAGTAAAGGATCATAATTTAGGCCTTAATAAAAAAAATGTAGTATATGTTGGTAGAACAAATAGTATAAAGAGACGAAGTCAAGAACATAATCGTAGTTTAAGAAAAGGTTTGACTATGGTTGTTATAAAAGATAATTTAACTTTTCCCGAAGCACGTGGATTGGAGCAGGTTACTATTATGACATATAATACACTCAAAAAAGAAGATAAACGATATAATCAGATTAATGGAATTGCAGAAAAGAATCCAAATTATAATACTTATATAGCAATCGGTAATTCCTTATTAGCTGATAGTTTAACATATGTAGGAGGTTAGAACATGGGCGTATGGGGAACAAGTATATTGCAGAATGATACTGCAATGGATGTCAAAGGAACATACTTAGATAAACGAAAAACAGGAATAGAGCGTGATCAAGCAACTGCTGAAGTGCTTGAGGAAATGAGCGATTATATTGAGGACTATGATGAGGGACCTTATGTGTGGATTACACTCGCTCTCATTCAATGGGAATACAGTGAATTAAAAGATGATTTAAAAGAGATTGCTCTTACGGTACTTGAACACAATAATATTGTGGAACGCTGGGAGGAAGATAACCCAGCCAAAGCGGATAAGGTTCGGAAGAATTTAGAAGATATCAAGGAAAAGTTAAATTCACCAATGACTTATAAAAAGAAGATAAAACCATATCGCTTTTACCACAACGATTGGAATCTTGGTGACGTATATTATATGGAACTTACCAATGATTTGGCCAAAGAGTATCACTTAGAGGGAAGATATATCTTGGCTCAAAAGGTGGAGGAAGCAGTAGGATATATCAGTGATTATATAGAGCTCGGTCATATCATACCAATTGTTCGGGTTAGAATTACCAAGGATCATCGATTACCGCAAACAGAAGAAGAATTCTTGTCATTAGAATATGTAAAGGAAGGAACAGAACATTACTTATTTAGTATCGATACAGAATCAAAAGAGTCTATCAATCGTTATTTTAAATACTTGGCAAATTATGAAATAATGAAACCTATTAATGAATTAAACGAACATGTGCCATTTGGAATAATTCCAAAATTTTTTGAAAAAAATATAACCCATCACTTTATTATGTATAATTTGCAGTTATATCCAACCATAGAAGAAGAAATAGAGAATGACTATGAATTGGTACAAAAAATGGTATCAGAATTGCCTAATGATTCGTTTATGAAACAATGGAAAATTGGTGATGTCTATACTTGGAGAATTCACAAGGTAAAGCATATCAATGAAGAATATCACGACCGTTATATCTTGATTCAAAAAGTAGGTTACTGGATGGATAATGACCATCATTTAGGAATTTTAGCAGTAATAAAGATCACTGCTGATAAGGAGATCTTGAATCCTGAAACGGTATTTGCTGAAAGTGAACAAGCGTATATTATGCGATATAATAAGGATACCTTGTTTCATCTTGCGACGATCTGTTGGAAAGAGAATGATAAGGAATTAAAACGCTTAAAATATCTAGGAAATTATCCAATTGATCCCCAAGATATTAAATATATCAATGATAAAAAATATTTATCTCGTTCTCATTCGTTAGAATTAAATATAAGTGGGCAATTTCATATTGTAAATTATAAATTATATTGTTAGGATGGGAAGGGTAAGTAATGCTAGGTATTAAATTTGAAATCGAAAATGAGTATAGTAATTACTTAGAAAAGATACTAGAAGATATAAATGAAAGTTATTATCTTTGGAAAGTACCAGAAGCAGAAATATATATTGAAAATGGAACGAATATATTTTTAGATGATATATATTCAAATGATGAATTTCAAAAAATGATTGGAATAAAACGGTATTATACTGTATTTGCAAATATTCAATTATATGATAGAAGTATAAATTTAATTGATATCAATACTTATGAAGATTTTATAAATAGTAATTGTCAGTTAATATTATTTGTAACCGATAACATATTTGTTGATATTTATGGAAAGAATGATGAAATGTTAGATAAAGTTTATCGAAATGCTAAGAAATATAATTTTGATAATTTGAAAATCATTCATAGTAAAGACAATATTAAAAAAAGTTTTTCGGCGTATGAAGATTAGTTTAAAATAATAATACAATAAAAAACATTCAGAATGAACTGAGTGTTTTTTATTATCACAATTAATAAAAAGAAATATCTGGATTAGAATATAATTTCAAATGTACTATTAAAAGAAGATGTTAAATGATATAATATGGTTATTAGATAGACAATTTGTTCAGGATACTTTGAAACATTATAATAATAAATTGTGTGTTATCTATTGGGAGAAAAGTATGATGTTTAAAAAGAAAAAGTTTGTATACGTATTTATATTGTTGGGAATATTTTCATGGTTATCGTTTTGTAGTGGAATCAATTATATGAAATCAAAAAAAATGAATGAGCATATCATTCCAAAAATAAAAAATTATCAATCGTTTCAAGATCATTATGGAAAAATAACCGCTGTAAAACAATCATTGTATCATTCTATTATTCTTTTTGGTAAATCAAATAGGTGTCCGTTTGATCGTATAACGTACTTAATAACAACTGAGCATGATAAGCAATATGAAGTTACATTCTTGTTTGGTTGCGAAGCTGAAGATGATGATATCATTGGTTATGAAATAAATGGTAAGAAGGTATATAATGAAGAATAAAAAAAGGTCTCAGAACAGAATAATTTTGATTACGGGTGTTTGTATTGCCTATTTGGTAATCATGATTTTGTTTTTTATCTATATTATACATGATACCTATTTTCCAGACTTTGCTTATCAAATACAAACTTCTAAACAAATTAAGCAAAGGTTTGGAAAAATAGTAAAAGTAAATGAAACATTTCCTAACTTTCCGACTAAATATAAAAATTATCACCAAATTACATATGTGTTGAAAGGAGAAAATGGTAAAAAGTATAAAATTAAATTTATTCTCAAAAAAGAAACAAAATATATTATTGGATTTGTATACCAAGATAAGGAATATGTGTATCAAGTTAATGATAAAATAAAGCGCAATACTGTTTTATCACTAAATGACGGGTTGTTTCGATTAGTAAAAGTTGAAAATGAAAATCAAATTACAACGTACAATTTTGTTAATGCCATATCAAATAAAATAATTTTAAAAAATGTAAAACAGTATTATGTTTCAAAAGAAGAAAATTTGATTTATATGATTGGTGATAAAAAAGTTACGGTTTATATGGTATACAACTATAAAACCAGAGATTTTATATATGTGGATCATCTAGACTCTTTAGGGGAAGAGTATATCCAAGTATTCCATGATAAGAAATTATTTCATAAGTTAACGAATGATTTATAGGAGGTTAGAAGATGGGCGTATGGGGAACAAGTATATTGCAGAATGATACTGCAATGGATGTCAAAG
>CAJTRV010000016.1 GCA_910578855.1 uncultured Bacilli bacterium | reverse complement strand
AGCGTATTATGAATAACAAAGATGTCCCTATATGGGAAAAATACACCCTCACGATAGAGGAAGCGTCAAAGTATTTTCGGATTGGTGAAAACAAGCTACGACGACTTGCCGAGGAAAATCAAAATGCTGATTGGCTACTCATGAATGGCAACCGTATTCAGATTAAACGAAAAAAGTTTGAAAAACTGATTGACAAATTAGACGCTATCTAGTTAAAAAGGCGCTTTTTATGATATAATCTAATTAGTCATATCAAGGTTCTTTCTAACAGAGAGAGGAGCATATGAATTGTTAGAAAAAAGACGCGATAAAAAAGGACGCATCTTAAAAAACGGAGAGAACCAGAGAAAAGACGGAAGATATTTATATAAGTATGTAGATAATACGGGAACAACACAATATGTGTATTCCTGGAAACTTGTCGCAACTGACCGTGTCCCAAAGGGGAAACGGGATTGTTTATCACTTAGGGAAAAAGAACAAGAAATACATCGAGATATTACAGACGGTATCAATACAGCTGGCAAAAAAATAACTGTCTGTCAGTTATATGCCAAGCAAAACGAACACCGCACCAATGTCAAAAAAAGTACCCAAATTCAAAGACAGTATTTAATGAAGATATTGGAGGAGGATAAATTGGGAGCAAAACCGATTGACAGTGTTAAGTTATCCGACGCTAAAGAATGGGCAATACGAATGAAAAAGAAAGGGATTGCTTATAAAAGTATAAGCAACTATAAACGAACGCTAAAGGCTTCATTTTATATTGCGATACAAGATGACCTGATTAGAAAAAATCCTTTTTCGTTCAAACTAAGTGAAGTCATTGAAGATGATACAGAACCTAAAAATGCCTTAACCGAGGAAGAGGAAGAAAGATTATTAAGTTTTGTAAAACATGATAGGGTCTATCAAAAATATTATAATGCCATTGTGATACTGCTAAAAACAGGACTTCGTATTTCTGAACTATGTGGATTAACGATAAAAGATATTGATTTCGATAGTGAGATTATCCATGTAACCCACCAGTTATTGAGAAATAAGAATGTCGGCTATTATATAGAAACGCCAAAGACAAAAAGTGGATTGCGTGATATTCCTATGAGTAACGAAGTGATCAAGGCATTGAAACGCGTCATTGAAAGTGACAGGTACAAGCATAGGAAAGTAATCGACATTGACTGTTATAGGGACTTTCTTTTTCTCAATGGTAAAGGCTATCCTATGACGGGTGATTGTTATAGAAGTGTACTTATCAACCTAATTAAAAAGTATAACAAGAAACATGAGGACACTTTACCGAAGATAACACCGCATGTATTACGTCATACGTTTTGTACCCGTTTAGCTAATAAGAATATCAATCCAAAGAGTTTACAGTATATCATGGGGCATTCAAATATCAGTATCACATTAAACCTTTATGCCCATGCTTCACTAGAGGGAATGAAAGCAGAAATCAAGAACTTAGTATCATAAATATTTACCACTTTATATACTACTTTTCAATCAAGAAATATAAGAAATTTTGCGAAGAAATATAAATATCCGTTAATATAAAAAAGACCGAATGCCTTGAAAAATAAGGCTATTCGGATACATAAGAACATTTAAGAATATAATAATAATTTTAGTTTTTATTTAAAATTAATAAATGATAATCTCAATCTAAAGAGAGGATTGAGAGAGAATGAAAAAAAGATTGATTTATTTTGGATGTTTATGTTGTACCTTGTTATTTGTAGGTTATGACCAAAGTAAGAAAACAGAAAATACTGATCATATTTGGTAAAAAAGATATACGGTGAAGTGTATCTCTTCTTGTTATAAACGTAAATGAGTTGAAAAGTAGGTAAATATTTGATAAAATGATACAAGATAGAAAGAAGGATCACGATGCTAGAACAGAAGGGATTTACTTTAATCGAATTATTAGCAGTCATTGCTATTTTAGCTATTATTAGTTTAATTGCCATCCCTGCGATTAATAAGACGACCGATTCTTCCCGCGATAAAATTTACGATACACAAATTGCCAATTTAAAAAGTGGTGGTAAGGCATGGGCTGCGGAACATGTAGCAGCACTTCCGGAAAATGGTGGATCCAAGACGTTGACACTCCGGGAATTAAAACAGGGTGGCTATGTTGATAGTGATATTACCAATCCTAAAACGAAGCAAAAATTTGATGATACTTGTACTAAAATTATCATTCGTAATGTAAATGGAAAATTGATATACGAGGTTGATTTGTCGAGTTGTTAGGAGAACGCAAAACCGGTGGGAATTATTAGAAAATAGAAAAAAATATTTCATTTTTTTGAAATATGTGCTAAAATGATAAAGTAGAATGTAAAAAATAACCTTATATGAAGGAGGAGTTAAAATGGGGCTAAACTTTAAGAAAATGTTTGATGGTGGTGATGATGGATATTTGGCAGGCAATGGGGACGAGTACTATAAGTTATCACCCGAAGAAGCGTTAGATTCTAACGAAGGGGGATCAAAGATGATCTTATTGGAGCCACGTGCTTATTCCGAGTCACAACAAATTGTTGATTTCTTAAAAAGTAGAAATACCGTAGTTGTTAATTTAAAACGAGTAACAAGTGATCAAGCGAAGAGAATTGTCGATTTTTTAAGTGGAACGATTTATGCGATTGGTGGCGATCTTCAGAAAATAGGTGGTGGAATTTTCTTATGTACACCAAATAATGTCAACGTTCAGGGGAAGATTACGGATGATAATGATGGAAAAGATATTCATGATAATGATGATATCAACATAGAATGGTAAAAATAAATTGAAAAAATAGTAAAAGTGTGCTACAATATGCCGTAGTGCCAGAGGTGATGATATGGAAAAATTTACGCGAACACTTCGTGGCTATGATCCAGTAGAAGTTAATAGCTTCTTGGATAAGGTCATCAAACAAGTTGAATTAATGGTTGGTGAACTAAATGAAAAAGATGAGAAACTAGCGCGGTTGTCATCGATGGAAAAAGAAAATGAATTGTTGAAACAGAAGTTAGAACAATATCGAAGAACAGAAGAAACGATGAATAAAGCAATTATGATGGCTCAGAAAACGTCTGATCAGATGCGAATTGCAGCCCATAATGAAGCAGAAGCTATTTTAGATGATGCGAAGCGTAATGCCAATCGGATTGTTAATGAAGCCCTGTTAAGAGCTGAAAAGACTGAGCATGAAGCGAATATGTTAAAGCGTAATATCAATATCTTCAAACGTCGTTTAAGAAGTATTATTGAGGCACAATTAGAATTAGTAGATGAAATTGATCAAGTAGATATGTAAATACAGTTGAGAAAGACGATATATAGTTGGAGTGATAGAAAGTTCGTGGTAGATGGAAACGAATACAAAAACTATATATAGATCACTTTTGATGTGGCAGTGAAGACTTGCCCGGTAACGCGTTATAGTATGAAGTGTGTAAGCTCATTATGAAATAAGGTGGTACCGCGGGGAAACTCGTCCTTATGATTGATGAGCTTTTTTGTTTTTAGGAGGGGGGAGAGTATTATATGAATAAAACAAGTGAAAAACTTTCTTATCAACCGTTAATTCAAGCAGATACAAAGGCCATTCGAGAGTGTCATCGAATTTATCTTGAGAATAATCGCATTCATTTCTATTATGTGACTGAGGGAACAACGCGGACTGATTTGTTGATCGAACCAAGCATTATAATTAAACATGATCAAGTAGTTGGCATGATTGAAATGAATCCAGAATATAATGGTTATCAAGTATATTGTAATCATGATACAGGTTGTCATATTATGGATTTTATCGTCATGATTTTTAATGATTATCTAGCAGGGAAACAATTACTCTGGAAAATTGAGACGTCGTTTCAAGCAAAGATTTTGAGAACGCAAGCAAACTACATTTTGTTGAAAACATTTTCTGATAAATTGACTGAATGTAAACGTGGGCCAATAATGACATTGAGGAAAATAAAATAAAAAAGGAGAGATTGGATGAAAACATTTCAAGAATTAAGTAAGAAACCAGTTCAAGAAGTTGAACAGGATATTTTAAAACAATGGGAGAAAGTGGATATTTTAAAGCAAACCATTATGCATCGTAAAGATGCGGAACCATTTGTCTTTTTCGATGGTCCCGCGACAGCGAATGGTCATCCGGGTTTACACCATATGTTAGCTAAATTTTTAAAGGATACCTTTTGTAAGTATCAAACGATGCAAGGAAGGAAAGTAATTCGTAAGGTTGGATGGGATACCCATGGCCTACCAGTTGAATTGCAAGTTGAAAAAGAACTTGGATTTTCTTCTAAAACCGAGATTGAAAATTATGGAATTGAAGCCTTTAATAAGAAGTGTCGGGAAAGTGTTTGGAAAAACGAGAAATCGTTCTCTGATTTAACGAAACAAATGGGGCAATTTATTGATTTAAAGAATCCATATGTCACTTATGATAATGATTATATTGAGACTGAATGGTGGATCTTAAAGAAATTTTTTGATGCTGGTATGTTTTATGAAGGTTCTAAAATTTTACCATATTGTCCACGTTGTGGTACTGGACTTGCTAGCCATGAAGTTGCTCAAGGATATAAGGAAATTAGTACCAATAGTGTGATTGTTCCGATGAAGAAAAAAGGGGAAGATTGTTATTTCTTAGTTTGGACGACGACACCATGGACGTTAATTGCCAATGTCGCTTTATGTGTGAATCCTGATGAAGAATATGTTAAAGTAGCATCGATGGGATATCATTTTATTTTAGCACGGGCTCTTGTAAGTACAGTTTTAGGTGAGGATGTTGAAATTTTAGAAACGTATCATGGGAAAGACTTAGAGTACATGGAATATGAGCAATTAATTCCGGAATTATCGGTTGATAAGAAAGCGTTTTATGTTACTTGTGACACTTATGTTACGATGGAAGATGGAACGGGAATTGTTCATTTGGCACCTGCTTTTGGTGAAGATGATGCCAAGGTTGGAAAAAAATATAAACTACCATATTTAAATCCTGTTGGTGAAGATGGAACTTATATGGAAGGTCCATGGAAAGGAATGCTCGTATTTGATGCTGATATCGAAGTGATCAAGTATTTGAAAGCCAATGATAAGTTATTTAAGAAACAGAAGATAAACCATAATTATCCTCATTGTTGGCGTTGTAATACTCCGCTTATTTACTATTCAAAGCCATCCTTTTATTTAGAAGTAACAAAGATCAAGGATAAGATCATTGCTGCTAATAAAACAGTAAATTGGTACCCTAGTTATGTAGGTGAAAAACGTTTTGGAAACTGGTTAGAAAATTTAAATGATTGGGCGATTAGCCGTAATCGATACTGGGGAACACCACTTCCTTTATGGCAATGTGATTGTGGTCACTGGGATATGATTGGTTCTAGAAAAGAGTTGGTCGACCGAGCGGTAGAAGAAATTGATGAGACAATTGAACTTCATCGTCCGTATGTTGACGATATTCATCTAACTTGTCCTGATTGTGGAAAAACAATGACCCGTGTAACAGATGTAATTGATTGTTGGTTTGATTCAGGATCGATGCCATTTGCGCAATATCATTATCCATTTGAAAACCAAGAATTATTTGAAGAACAATTCCCAGCTGATTTTATCAGCGAAGGAATCGATCAAACACGAGGATGGTTTTATACTTTGTTGGTAATTTCGACATTTTTAAAAGGATGTGCCCCATATAAAAATGTCCTAGTCAACGATTTGATCCAAGATGCCCATGGAAAAAAGATGAGTAAATCAAAAGGAAATATTGTTGAACCATTTACAACGATGAAGAAGTATGGAGCTGATACCATTCGCTGGTACCTACCATATGTATCACCTGTTTGGACCCCGTTAAAATTTGATGAAGAAGGGTTAAAAGAAGTTTATTCTAAATTCTTTAATACGTTAAAAAATACCTATAACTTCTTTGCTATCTATGCGAATACCGATAAAATCGATCCTAGAACATTTGAAATAAGTTATGATGTGCGACCTTTAATTGATCAATGGTTATTATCAAAATATCATCAACTATTACATGATGTGACTAGTTATTATGAGGAATATGATTTAACAAAGGTTGTTCGAACGATTACGAATTTTGTAAACGAAGATTTATCGAACTGGTATATTAGACGAAATCGTCGCCGTTTCTGGGGAAGTGAATTGACGGATGATAAAAAAGCGGTTTATAAAACAACCTATGAAGTATTGGTTGGTTTATGTAAAATCATTGCACCAATCGTTCCATTTATATCAGAAGAAATTTATCAAAATTTAACTGGGGAGTCATCTGTTCATTTAGCAGATTTTCCAAAGGCTAATTTAGCATTCATTCAACCAAAGATTGAAGAAAAAATGGATTTGGTAAGAGATTTGATTAGTTTAGGACGGAATGCCAGGGAAGAAGCGAAGATTAAAGTAAGACAACCAATTCAGAAGGTAATATTGGATGGCCGAAATGCAGATATCATTGGTGATTTGACTGCTTTAATTTTAGAAGAATTGAATGTCAAAGAAGTTGTTTATGAAGAAAATTTAAGTGATTTCATGAATTTTACGGTATTACCTAATTATAAAGTAGCCGGACCAATTTTTGGAGCCAATATCAAAGCATATGCGCAAGCATTACAGGAATTATCGGTTTCTGAAATTATGGCATTACAGAATGGTGATAGAATTGATCTTTCAGTTGCTGGGAATGATTATCCGATTTCGAATGATATGGTGGTAATTCGTATCGTTGCCAAAGAGGGATTCAATGCCCAAATGATGAATAATCAATTTATTATCTTAGATACTGAACTAACGCCTTCACTTATTAATGAGGGAATCGCTCGTGAACTCATTTCAAAAGTTCAAAATTTACGAAAAACAAAAGATTTTGATGTCGCCGATCGGATTGTTTTATATTATGATGGTGATGAAGAATTTAAAAAAGCTCTCATGGAGTTTCAAGCGTTTGTTAAACAAGAGACTTTAGCAACTACTCTTACGGAAAGATCAGGATTGAATGAAACATATGATTTAAATGGTCATGAAGTTCGTCTTGATGTTGAACGGATTTAATTTAATAAAAATGATGGATTTAAAGTAATTCCATCATTTTTGTTGTTCTAGTAGTGATTTCTTGGCCTCAAAATTATCTTTTTGCAATCATTCTAATAAATTAGCGTAGTATTGTCGAGGTTACGAGATCTAAATTTTATTATAATCATATAAAGAATCGATATGGTTCTATAAAGGGGGAAATATTCTTTACACAATTTCCAATATATGGTACTATAAGCATAAATAACAGGTGGTTTTATGAATAATAAGATAAATGAAAAAGTAGTAAAACAAATTTCCGAAGCCAAATATTTAGCCCAAGAAAATTCGTATCGTTACCGACCAATACTTCGGCATTTTTATTATGAATATGAAAAGACCAAATATTGGCTTTATAAAGAGGAAGTTTATGAAGCAATTCGTAGTTATATTCCATCACCAGAGTATACCTTAGCGGAATGTGAACGAGATTTAGAAACCTTAGTAGGGTGGGAAAGTCTCACGATTATGCAGGATACGAGTGATGCCCAAACTTTGAAGGAATTTAAAAATCGACGTTATCGTTATCAATTAACCGACTATGGGGTTGAAATCGAGCGGCTTACAATTGAGTTAGAAAATTTAGAAGTTAAAACTTCATCACTTGAACCAAAGATATTTGATCGTCTCAAGGATAAATTAGAACAATTAGAAGCATTCCGTGACATGCAAGAGACTGATTTAAATGAATTATGGCATGATTTAAATAATGATTTTACGACAATGAATCAAAACTATAAAGCTTTTTTAAAAAAGTTTAATGAAGCCAAAACGGAAGAGTTATTACAGGGAATATTGTTTTTAAATTATAAACGGGAATTTATTCGCTATTTAAAAAACTTTATTCAAAGTTATCAACGAAATTTACCATTGATTCGTAAAAGTTTATTGAAGTTTAGTGCGAATGATGTCGAATATTTGATGAATGTGCTTATATCTCATCAAAAGAAGATTCCCAATATGCGAGTAAATTTTGATTTTGATCATCTAAGAGAAGTGAATTATGGAAAGTGGAATAATATTTACCATTGGTTTATTCGGGATCATGACGTGGATAGTGAAGGAGAACGCTTAATTCGGGCAACTAGTAATATTATTGTTAAAGTAACGAAATATGCTTCTTCTTTGATTGAACTTCGGGGAAATATGACGAGTCGGAAAGAAGAATATAAACATATCTGTAAATTATTTGACAAGCAAAGGACAATCCAAGATGCACATTGTTTATCCGCGGTTATCTTTGGGATTGGCGAGGTGAAACACTTCAATGGTTATTCTAATCTAACCACCGACTCTATGGTAGCAACCTATGATATTCCACCAATTGAAATACCACTAGAGATACGTAATCACAGTAAAAAAGAAAAGGTATATGCACTGCCAATTAAAGATAAATCGCTTCAAAAGGAAAAATTGATCACAAAAAAGAAACGTGAACAGGAACAAAATAAGCAAATATTAAAGGGGTTATTAACTGATATGACCATTGACTTAAAGGGTGAAGTACATTTGACTGCTCTTGAGCGAGGATATTTACTAAATCTGATTTCTAAAGAAGGGGCAACCCAGGAAAGTGAATTTGGATATCATTACCAAGTTGTTCCTTATGATGATGATAGTAAGTGCATTATTTATTCCGAGGACGGAACATTTGAAATGAACAGTATGCGCATTGATTTTGAAGGTGATAAACATGAATGAAGTTGGGAAAAAAGAGCTCGCTTTTTTACTCCACAACACTTGGATTGTAAAAGAGAATGATGTTGAGCAATACTATGCGATTAAGCATCAATTACATACAATAAAACCGTTTATTACGGAACAACTCGGAAGTAAGTTGATTGTTCATCCGCGTTTTATTAAATTAGAGAAAGTTCCTATTATGGCGAAAAATTATATGGGAATTGACAACTTTGAAGATCCCTTAGAATATGTTTTATTAATGCTTGTCTTACTCTATTTAGAAGATAAACCAGCCGGAGAACAGTTCGTTTTATCATGGGTTGCTGATTTTATTAAGACAACAGCCCTTAGTTTGGAATTAGATCATATGCCCAACTGGGATCTGACTCAACATCGTAAATGCTTAGTCAAGGTAATTCGCTATTTGACAGCGATATCGGTAATTAAAGTTTGTGAAGAGGAAAAAATAAGCTTTATTGAGAATGCTCAAGCAGATGGTTTGTATCAAACAACGGGAATTTCTAATTATCTTGTTCGTATCTTAAAAAATGATATTTTTAAATATCAGACGGTTGCTGACTTTGAAGAGGATGAATGGATGGACCAGAATATTGATAAGGGTGAGATTCGTCGTTACCGTATTTATCGGTCTTTGATGTATACACCAGCTGTTTATCATGTCGACTTGTTGGAAAGTGATATCGACTATATCAAAAAGCAACGTTATAAGATGAAACAAGATTTTGAGCAATATACCGATGCTGAGTTAGAAGTTACCAAAAATATGAGTATCATATTTTATCCAAATGTTAATCAAAAGCAGTATTTTCCGAACAATAAAACGATTAGTGATGTCGTATTAATGGTCAATTATAAGTTGCAAAATGAAATTGCGGCAGGAACTATTCGTCTAGATGACAATGAGATTGCGACTGTTAATAAGACATATATGGAACGCTTACTAAAAGAATTGAAAGATGAAAAGCAATTTTGTCTAAGTAAATTACACCAAAAGCTACCACTTGAAAAATTTTGCCGGGAAGTACTTTCTTATATGGAACAATATGGATTTATCGAAGTGTGTGAGCATGGATACCGATTATATCCGATGATTGGTCGTTTGGTAGGAACAATCAATGAAAAAAAGGAAGAACCATACGGTGAGCAAATTAATATGTTTGGGGGAAATGATAATGAAACAGTACATACAGGTTAAGAGAATTGGTCTTTTAAATTTTTGGTATTATGATGAAGAAGAATATGAATTTTTCGATGGTAAATTATTATTACGTGGTGGAAATGGTTCTGGGAAGTCAGTGACAATGCAGTCGTTTTTTCCACTGATTTTAGATGGAAATAAGGCGCCTATCCGGTTAGATCCTTTTGGTTCCCGTGATAAAAAAATAGAAGATTATTTGATTGGTCCTGCTGATAGTACCCAAAAAGATGAGAATACAGGTTACCTATATATGGAAACTTATAACGAGAAAACAGATCAGTATCTTACTATCGGTATAGGTTTAAGAGCTAAAAAAGGAAGGACCACCGATTTTTGGGGATTTGCCCTCAAGGATGGACGCCGAATTGGTAAGGATTTCTTGTTATATAAAAATCGGGCGGAAAAGATTCCGTTTTCGAAGTTAGAGTTAAAATCACGGCTTGGTGTGGAGAATGAATTTGTCGAGAAACAAAAAGATTATAAGATGATGGTAAATCGTCTGTTATTTGGCTTTTCAAGTTTAGATTCTTATGATGAATTTATTAATTTAATTCTTCAGTTGCGAAGTCCCAAATTATCAAATGGGTATAAACCAACAACTTTGATGCAGATACTAAATAGTGTGTTACAACCACTATTGGTAGAAGATTTAAAACCATTATCAGAAGCCATTGAAGAAATGAATAAAACCAAAGAACAAGTTGAGTTATTGCAACACCATGCGAAAAGTTTATCTCATTATATAAAAACATATCAAAATTATAATGAAACATTGTTATATCATAAAGCAACATATTATTTAGAAGCACATCAGGCGAGTGAAGACCTAGCGCAAACAATCTGTGAGACGCAAAAACAACTTCATGAAGAAGAACATAAGATTCAAATGTATGAACACCAATTAAATGAAGCTGCCGAAGAATTTGAGAATGCAAAACTTCAAAAGGCACAACTAAATGCCTCTGATCTGATTGATAAAGTAGAAAAGTTGGAGCAATTAAAAATAACCATGGCTTCAACTGATCAAAAATTAATCTTAGGAAAAGAAAAATTAGGAACTTATTTAGAAAAAGAGAATGATACCAACAACGCTATTAATGACTTACAAAATCAATTATACCAAGTCGAGACAGAAATTGATCAAGTCATTGTCGAGATCCAAACGCTTTGTGATGACATCTATTTTACGGAATTATCAATTGCCTTAACGGCACTTAGTGAAGATAAATCTGCGCAGATTTCGTTATCTCTTTTACAAGAGAGTCTGAAAAAACACAAAAGAAAAATTGTCGAAGTAAAGGAAACATTAGAAAAACTGGATGGAATAGAAAATAAAATTAATGATCAATTACAAAGCCATGAACAGTTGAAGCGTGATTATCAAAAGACCGAAAAAGAGATTGTTAACTTAGAACGGGATATTCAGGATGCGATCAGTGATGTCAAAGATACCTTTACTGAGATTCATCATCATAATAAGATATTAAAGTTAAAGGATGAGGATATTCGTACCATCTTTCATTTTTTAAATCATTATTCCCGAGAGAATTATATAAAAGCAAATCAGACGTATATGGAGATTGCAGGTGAAATTAAGAGTAGTTTATTCGAAAATAAAGTACAATTGGAACATAAATTGAAACTAGAACAATCTGAGATTAGTGCTTTGATGCAAGAACGAAAAAATTTAGAAGATCAGCAGGAAATTGAATTGGTTACCAATCACGATGAGAATCTAAAAACGGTCTTAGCAGAACACCAAATTAGATATGAAAAATTTTATAAAACAATTGCCTTCCATGATGAGATCAGTGATGACGTACGTAATGCGATTGAAGCTTCACTCTTACAATCACATTTATTAGAAGCTAATATTATTTCTGAGACTGATCGAGCCCTAGTACGAAAGCTCCAATCACCTGGTCTTTTCCTTTTTAAAACGACGAAGAAAGAGCCCAATTTGACCAAGTATTTAAAGCCACAATTAGGAGAGCAAACAGGATTTTGTGAAGATGATATTAGGGCTATTTTGGAATCGATTGGAATTGATCGAACGACTCATCAAATTGCCATTGATGAAGATGGATATCAGATGGATTTTGTCGAAGGAAAGATTGACTCGCAGTATCAAAGTAAATATATTGGGATACTAACCCGGCAAATGGAACGAAAAAAAGCCATCCTCGCACTTGAACAAGAGCTTAGTGAACATCATGATAAACTTGCGCATATTCAAGGATCAATTGCCGAAAATGAGCAACGGTTAAATATACTTGAACAGGAAAAACATAATTTCCCTAAGGGTGATCTATTAGAGGGGCTTGATGCGAAGAGGCATAAATTTGAAAAAGATTTGGAATATATCAATGAACGACAATTCCAAATTGAAGAACAAATTGAGAGCTTAACGAAGGAGAAAGAAACCCTTGTTCAAACAATTGATAGTATGAAAGAAGACTTGGATATTCCTCTTAATTTATATAAATATCAAGAAGTCGTGAAGGCAATTGATAAGGTTGAACAACATTTACGAGTGCTAGAACAACAGTATCATTCTTATTTGATGAAACAAGAAATTTTACAGACTAAAATGAATTCCCTAGAAGAATTAACGGAAACGGTTTCTTATCTGCAGACAGATGTTTTTGAAAAAGAGAAAACATTGAAGAGTATGAAGATTGAGTATGCGACGATCGAGGCATTATTAAAAGATAATAACTATCAAGAACTAAAAGAAACGCTTCATCGTTTGGAACAATTGCTAAATACCATTCCGCAAAAACGAGAGAAATTGATTGCCAAAAAAGTGCAAGCTGAAGATCAGTATAAACACTATGTTAGAAAATTAGAGGAAGATAAAACAACTCAGGTGAAAAAACAAATTTATCTACGAACCTATGAGTATCTTTTGAAACAGGAATGTGATTTACATTATGTTTATGAAACAGTAGATCCTGATCTTTACAAACAGGCGACAATTATTTGTAAAGAACTAAGAGAGAAAGCAAAGAATACGGTTACCGGAGTTTTACGTTTGTATTATGAAGCTTATAATAAATATCGTTTGGAGTTAAACGATTATAACTTAAATGATATTGGTTTATCAGAAACAGACGATATAGTAACAGTTCTTGTAAAAAAGCATCCAGAATATGAAGATGAAATACGAAGAATCATCGAAGAAAATACCCGAAGAGATATTACTGCAATCTATGAAGGTCGAAAGATGAATCTCCTTCGGTTAAATGAGAATCTTGAGAATGCTGTTTTAGAAACAAGAGATATTATCAGTGAACAAGATCGTCACTTATTCGAGGATATTTTATTAAATACCGTTGGGGAAAAAATTCGTAAACGAATCGAAGATAGTGAGGCCTGGGTGAAAAAGATTAACACGATCATGGGAAAGATGCAGAAAGATAGTCCGCTATCATTCCATCTAGCATGGAAAAGTAAAACAAGTGATGGTGACCAAGAAATTGATACTCGGGAAATTGTCCGTATTTTAAAAATTGATCCAACGATCGCTACGGAGCAGGATATCAATAAGTTGATCAACCATTTCCGGGCGCGAATTAAAAAAGCCGAAACGTTAAATGAAGACAAGTATATTTCTTATTATGATATTATTTTCGATGTCTTAGATTATCGTAATTGGTTTTATTTCCAAATGTATTATACGCAAGGAAATCATGAGCGTAAGGAACTTACCGATAAAGTTTTCTCTCGCTTTAGTGGTGGTGAAAAAGCGAAGACTATGTATATCCCTATGTTTGCCAGTGTTTATTCAAAATTATTGAGTGCGAATGAGGATGCGCTTCGAATCGTCGCATTAGATGAAGCCTTTGCTGGGGTTGATTATCCTAATATTCGGGAGTTGTTAGGAATTATGAACTCGTTAGAGTTAGACTTTATTATGACATCACAAGTACTATGGGGTGATTATGATACAGTTAAAGCTCTATCTATCTGTGAATTATTAGCAGATAAGATTAGTGAAACGGTGGCTGTCCGTCGCTATAAGTGGAATGGGAATGTTAAAATCCTGCTTGGTGAACACTATGAATAAAAAGCCAGCGTATCTTACTTATTTTCAAACGCGCGCTTTTGACCGGTTATTTCGCTTGTTTCGTGAGAAATATTACTCTCTCGGTCGTTATTCTGGAACAGTTAAAATGACCAATCTGACAAAGGAAGAGAGTAGGGATTTGTCACTATTCTTTGGAAGAACCTATCAAGTTGGAGAAACTATCACGATTTCCTTCAAACAATTTGAACAGGTGATGATGGCTTCTAAGTATCAAATGTTTGATTGGACAACCCTTTTGGAATGTTATTTTGATCAGACCCTAAAAACGAAGCAGGAGTGTCTAGAACAAGCGCAAAATCAGGAAGCCTACTTTTTTCACCAGGTTTTGCAACAAGTAGAACCAGGACTCGGAAAACAGTGGCTTGAAGACTGTATTGATACCCGAAGCGATACATATCAATATCTTCGTAAACGCTATCGGAACAATGCGAATACCTGTAAAATGGATCTTCACCATATTGTCAATCTAGTAAACTATTTATCGGTTCATCATGATCAAGTGATTGCCTTACCGATGCTAGCTGGAACAATTACGAAGAACCCTCATTATCTCGACCTTGGGACCAAAAATAGTCACCTCTTTTTACGGGCTCTAGCTGATACGAAAGGCATATCTTATCCCAAAGAACACCAAGAAAAAATTAATTTCTTATCAGAGTGGGGGATTTATACTGATTCATTATCGAATACCGTGATTACCAATGGTCTTTTTGGGAGCCCTTTGTTTCAAGCGTTTTATAATCAACGACAGCCATTAACGTTAAACTTAGAAAATTTGTTGACGATTGATTCTGTTGATACAGAAGATAAAAAGGTATTTATCTTTGAGAATCCCTCTATTTTAAATACGATACGTGATCAAAAGTTATCATATCCAGTTGTTATTACCTCGGGGATACCCAATTTAGCGGTTTATCAACTACTTGATAAACTAGTAAAAAGTCATAATCATCTTTATTATAATGGGGATTATGATCCCGAGGGAATGATGATTGCTGACAAGTTAAAACGCAATTATGGGGAACATCTGACGCTATTTCAATATGACGAACAAGATTATCAAACGTGTAAATCAAATGAAGTCATTACCGATAGGCGGCTTAAAAAACTAGATACTGTTCAATGTCCAGAGCTAGCTAAGATCAAACAAAGCATATTGATTGAAAAAAAGGCTGCATACCAAGAGAAGAATATGGAAGCTATACTTACATATATAAAAGAGCAGATTACTTAAAAGAAAATCGTATTATTTTTGGATTGTATAAAAGGATCAATTATAGTATATTATATTTGATAATGTAAAGGAGCAAAATGAACATGGCAACATTAGAAATGGGAATACTATTTTATCCTGAAGGGATTAAAAAATTACAAATAGATACAAAGATTTATAGCAGTAGAACAGCACATAGTTCTTTATTAAAACAAGAGGCAATTGCAGCAGGGATTGTTGATTTAGAGCAATTAATCGCTTACAATGATATAGAAAAATTATATTATTTAATTGAGTGTTTTACAAACGAGAAAATTCCGTTTCTTCAAGAAGTAAATGATATGAATCCCAAACGATATATATTATTTTTACCAAATAATATTATGGATATAAATGAAAATCAAATTGAAATGTTAATATCAAAGTTTAACGCGTGGAAACGATTTAGAAATAATGGTAATAAATTAGCAATATTATTATATCCGGGAATGTGTGAATTTTTAGAGGGAAATTATGAGTTGATTGATTTTAATTATTTTATAAGTCAAATATATAGATTAAAATACAGTTCTGTTATGAAAATGGATAGTTCAGTAGGGGATAATAAAAAGCGACTTTAACAAGAGGCTACTGAAAAAGTATCAGAAGATTACTGTAAAGTATACCAGTAGTCTTTTTGTTTTGATATAATAAAAATCTTGAGTTTGACAGTAAAAATGAGTTAGCCCTTTTAAAAAAAGTATAATCATAATATCATAAAATTGATGTAAAAACTAGAAATCAATTTACTTCTAGTTAAGATATAATATAATGTTTGTAGGATATATTTGGTTATATCGGATGTTTTTCCTTTTCATTAGAAAGGGGTAATGTTTATGAAGCAGAATGAAAAATGTCTATATTTCATAATACTCCTTTTATTTATTTTAGTTTTTATACTATTATACATAAAAAAAGCATCTAACTCTTCACAACTATGATTCGTTAGATGCAACCCAAATTTAGGCAGTAGCATTTGATTCACTATAATCAAATGTATCCTTTTATTATATACAAGTTTCCTTGCTTACATACTCATTATACCATAAGTTGAAAAAAATCATTAGGCAAGATAAAAACATGAATACGAATAGAAAATAAAATTTGAGCCTTTAATCGACATGATCTTTATGTTTAATAAATTCACGGAGCATTTTTGTAAGAGCTCTTTTTTCAATTCTTGAAACATAGCTTCGCGAGATGCCAAGTTTTTTGGCAATTTCTTTTTGGGTAATTGGATCATTATCATCGAGACCATATCGCGCAGTAATAATCTCTTTTTCGCGATTGGTTAAGACTTTATAATATTGTTTTAATGAGGCAATATTATTTTTTAAATGGATATCGAGAGCAAAATCAGGTTTTGGGGTTTTTAAGATATCAAGAAATGTAATTTCGTTACCATCTTTGTCAAATCCCACGCCTTCATTGATACTAATATTTTTACTATTCTTTTTATCACTTCTAAAATACATGAGAATTTCATTTTCAATACAGCGGGCACAATAAGTCGTAATTCTCGTTCCATGTTTATAAGAATAAGAATCAACCCCTTTAATTAGTCCAATTGTTCCGATACTGATGAGATCGTCAACATCTTCTTTGCGATGATCATATTTTTTGACGATGTGAGCAACAAGTCTTAAATTATGTTCAATTAACTTATTACGCGCTTCTTGATCACCCAGTTTGGCTTTTTTCACACATTCTTCTTCCTCTTCCTTTGATAGGGGATCAGGGAATAAATTGTTGGAATAAGCTGCGCTAAAAAAGTAAAAATCTTTGAATAAGTCTTTAAAAAATTTGAATATCATAAATCACTTCCTAACTAACTATATGATGTTATTAGTTCATTAGAAATTGTCCACGATAGAAATTTGGTAGTTTGGATCGGTTATAATAAATTAATGGAAAAGATAAATTGTTTTCAAGCATGTAGTATTATCTACAACGTATTAAAATAAAAACGGAAAATTAGGTTCTTATGATATAATAGTAATAATGAGGTGGCTTTTATGTTAGATAGAATATTTGATTTAGCTAAAATTCAAAGTAAAATAGCGATCTTTAGTGAACCATTAAAAAACAGTATTATGATGATTTAATTCATGGGTTTGGAGTTTTATTTACGTTTCATTCTAATCGTATTGAAGGAACTAATAGGACTCTTACTTTAAATGATACCAAAGAAATCTTAAATAATACTTATGATTTAGCAAATGTTGTGGATAAAAATAAGCAAAGAGAAATCAACGAAACAGTCAATCACCAAAATGCTTTTCAGTATATTTTTGAAATATTGGATAAAGATATCGACCTTATTCCCCTTATCAAAAACTTACATCAGATTATTGGGAGTGGAATGATTGAAGGTGCTGGTAACTACAAAGAACATGAAAATTATTTGGTAAATAGTAATGGAGAAGAAGTAAATTTCACATCACCATCTCTAGTAGCTAGTAGAATGGAAGAATTAAAACAAAAATATATGAATGAGTGGCAAGATTTAACCGTGTTTGAACGGGCTGTAAAACTTCATATGGCTATTATTAATATTCATCCCTTTCGTGATGAGAATGATACCTTAGTCAAAAATGCGACATACCCTCAAAATGTTTATAAACTACGGTTTTCTAATTAAAATAGAAAATTCTTTTACCTTTTTAATACGTTATAATGGTATTAGTGGTGATTCAAGATGATTAATATAACAGGAGATAAACATGCTGATTTTAGGGAAGTATTTTATTTCTGCTATGCTAATGAAACAACCTTAGATGATATATTAATTGTACTTGGAGATGCAGGAATAAATTATTATGCAAGTGATAATGATTATATGTTAAAAGATAGTTTATTACAATATCCAATAACTTTTTTGTGTATACATGGTAATCATGAAGAAAGACCAGAAAATATTGAGTTTTATAAAACAAAAAAATTTCATAATGGAATTGTATATTATGAAGAAAATTATCCAAATATATTATTTGCTAAAGATGGAGAAGTATATAATTTTAATAATCATAATGTTCTTGTAATAGGTGGAGCTTACAGTGTTGATAAATGTTTTTAGATGGAATTGATCAAAGTATAGTTGATAATTCAACAGAATATTTTTTAGATGAAATAGAAGAATTTACTAATTATAATTTATGGTATTGTGGTCATTATCATACCGATAAAATAATATTTATGTTTCATAAAATTGAAAAATTCAAATAATTATATAGTTGAAAAATAGTTATTTTTAAATCCTTATAAATAAAGGATAAAATGTAGCTTTTAAAGAAATATCAACTATAAAAAACGATAAAATAGTTGTTTTTGCAAGTGCAAAAATGGTTATAGGTGCATTCCCATATCCTACTGTAGAATATTTTTATATTATTTTCATGAAGTTATAGGAATTATATATAATTTAAGTTATAATATAATTAGAGATTTATTATAGAAAATTATTTAGGAGGTGAACTAATGCAAACGCTACAAATAAGAAATTCAACAGCAGAATTTTTAATTTTTACAAAGCAAAATAAAGAAAGAACAATAGAAGTTATAGTAGATGAAGATTCAGTATGGCTTAGTCAAAAATTAATTGCAGAGCTTTTTGATACAACTAGAAATAATGTTACAATGCACCTTGGTAATATTTTAGAAAATGAACTAGATAAAAATTCAGTATGTAAGGATTTCTTACATACTGCTGGTGATGGAAAAAAATATAAGACTAAATATTACAATTTAGATGCTATTATTTCAGTTGGTTTCAAAATTAATAGCAAAAGAGCTATAGAATTTAGATTGTGGGCAATTAATGTTTTAAAACAATATTCTGTTAAGGGATATGTTCTGGATAAAGAGAGACTTAAAAATGGAACTTTTTTAAATGAAAATTACTTTGGTGAACTATTACAAGAAATTAGAGAAATTAGAATTAGTGAACGAAATTTTTATCAAAAGATTACTGATATTTATGCCACTAGTTTAGATTATAATGCTTCTTCACCAATAACAATGGAGTTTTTCAAAACAGTCCAAAATAAGATGCATTATGCCACACATGGTAATACTGCTGCAGAAGTTATAGTAAAAAGGGCAAACCACAAAAAAGAGCATATGGGACTTACTAATTGGAAAAACTCTTCTAATGGTAAAATAATGGCAACTGATGTTGTTGTTGCCAAAAATTATTTAACAAAAGAGGAACTTAAGTCTTTAGAAAGAATTGTTACAATGTATTTGGATTATGCAGAAGATCAAGCTGAAAGACATATTCCAATGACAATGGAAGATTGGAAAAAAAGATTAGATGTATTTTTACAATTCAATGAAAGAGAAGTATTAGATAATCCCGGTAAAGTTTCTCATAAAGTTGCAGAAAGTTTTGCTTTATCAGAGTTTGAAAAATACAGAATTATACAAGATAAATTGTTTGAATCTGATTTTGATAAATTTTTAATAGATATGAAAGAGACTATGGCGGAAGAAAAATGATTTCTGCATATGTTTTAAAAAATAATAAATTACCACTCAATCCATTTCTAACTGGGATTATTTTATGAATGATAGGTAGATAGAAAGCTTACTGTAAGGGGAAATAATAATTTAATTTATTTAGCAGATGAACTATGGCAATTTGGAATTATATCTAATGGATGTTATCATGAAATAAAACTAGCAATGAGTTTAAATAAAAAAATAAGTTTTTTTGAAATTGGTAAAACTATTACTGATATCCAAGAAATAAATATAAATGAATTAGAATTTGAAGAAGAATTAAAACAAGAATACAATATGAGTAAATTTAAAGATGAATTAATTAAATATTTAGATAGCTAATAATATTTGACTAAGGATATATTCTCAGATGGAAATGGTCGTGTAGCACGTCTACTCATGAATTATGAACTAATTAAAAATAATTATCCACCAGTGAATATTAATGAAAAAGTTATCTTATTACTCAGTGATTGAGGAAATTAATATCAATACCGATTATCAGAATAATCCATTAGAAATCGGTCATATAAAATTATTTAGTGAAACAATTCAACAGTTATCGATTATGACATTTAAAAATATGCAAAAATATTTTGAAGATAAATAAGCTTTCGTGTACTAGTAATGGTGCACTTTTTTGCATTAAAATTGAACAGAATGAGATAAATATGATAAAATCTTAATAGGACATTTTATACGAAGCATGGTATATTAGATAGTAGGAAGGTGAGAGTATGGTCATTGATGTAATAACAGAAATTAAGAATCAAAATGTCGATCGAACTTTTTCCTATCATGTACCAGCGGCGTTAGAGCACCAAGTCATGATTGGGTCAAGAGTTACGATTCCCTTTTCTCACCAAACGCTAGAGGGGTTTGTCGTTGCATTTAATCCTCGTCGTGAATTTGATTATCCGTTAAAAGATATTCTCAGTGTTGTCGATCAGGAACCCGTATTAAATGAAGAATTACTTGAACTAGGGAATTATATCAGCAAGAAAACGTTGTGTAGTAAAACACAGGCCTATCAGGCAATGTTGCCAGCTGCCTTAAAAGCCAAGAAAGGGTTTCAGATTGCCAAAAAATATGAATCATATTTAATTCTAATGGATCATGATTATCAAGCTCGTAGTAATAAGCAAAAAGAATTATTAACGTTATTTCAAGAAAATGGGCGAATAAACAAAAAAACTGCCACCGCTATTTCGCCATCAGCAGTGAAGACTTTATTAGAAAAAAATGTCTTAGTAGAAGAGAAAGTTGAAGTATATCGAACACAAGAAGAAGCGATAGAACGAGATACCCCTCCAGTACTAAATGCCGAGCAGGAAGCGGCCCATCAAACAATCGCCAAGCATTATCACCAGTTTCAACCATTTTTGTTACATGGAGTTACAGGAAGTGGAAAAACAGAAGTCTATATGCATTTAATTGAGGATATTCGGAAGCAAGGGAAAGAAACTATTGTCTTAGTACCAGAGATTAGTTTAACCCCACAATTTGTTCAAGTCTTTAAAAGACGATTTGGAAAAACGATTGCTATTTTACATAGTGGTTTATCGAATGCTGAAAAGTATGATGAGTGGCGAAAGATTGTCCGTAAAGAAGTATCGATTGTGATTGGGGCCCGAAGTGCGATCTTCGCTCCTTTTACAAATCTAGGACTTATTATTATCGATGAAGAACACTCGAATACCTATAAACAGGAAAATATTCCCCATTATCATGCGATTACGATTGCTTTAAGACGAGCCAAACGATATCAGTGTCCAGTGGTCTTGGGGAGTGCAACCCCTTCGCTAGAAAGTTATACCCGTGCAAAAGTAGGAATTTATACGCTATTAGAGATGAAAAAACGGGTGAATGATCAACTACCCAAGGTTCAATTGATTGATATGAAAGCGGAATTAAAAGCTGGTTATCCACTTTTTTCAAGGACGCTTACAGAGAAAATTCAAAATCGGCTTGCTTCATCAGAACAGATTATGATTTTATTAAATCGTCGAGGCTATTCGACTGTGTTAACTTGTCATAACTGTGGGTATACAGATCAGTGTCCACGGTGTGATATTCCTTTGATTTATCATAAAGAGCAGCACCTTGAAAAATGCCATTATTGTGGTTACACCAAACCATTTCTTCATCGTTGTCCTACTTGTCATAGTGAAGATATCTCCCAGTTTGGGATGGGAACGCAGAAACTAGAAGAAGAGATTTGCAAGCGCTTTTCTGCGCGGGTATTACGAATGGATGTCGATACGACTAGTCGGAAGGGAAGCCATGAAAAAATGATTCGGGCTTTCGCACGCCACGAATATGATATTTTAATTGGAACTCAGATGATTGCCAAGGGACTTGATTTTCCCAATGTGACGCTGGTAGGAGTCTTAAACTGTGATAACAGTTTAAACCAACCTGATTTTCGTAGTGCTGAGCGAACTTTTCAACTCCTTAATCAAGTCGCTGGTCGTAGTGGCCGGGGAGAAAAACGTGGTGAAGTTGTGATGCAGGGATTTAATATCGATCACTATAGTATTGTGACGGCGAGCAAGCATGATTATCGGTTATTTTACCAAGAAGAGATGAAACTTAGAAAGTTATTACATTATCCACCATTTTATAATATTGCCTTAATTAAAATGAGTGGAAAAAAGTTAGAGGTGTTAGAACAAGAGGCCTTGAAAATTGTAAATTTTCTACAAAAACAACTACCCAACCATATTATTTTAGGACCTAGTAGTGCGAGTATGCCGAAGGTTAATAATATATACTATATCCAAATTATGATTAAGTATAAACAGTTGAAAGATATTTATCAGGTATTACAATATATTTATCAAAAGTATCAGACACATCGTTTTATTACCATTGATATTGATGATAATCCAGTAAAATTATAAAAGAAGTGGCATACCTCTTTTTAGAAATGTGTGTTACAATGGAAAGGGTGAGAATATGAATTTAGATGAAATTAAAGTAGAACGAGAATTAAGAATTTTATTTATGGGAACACCAACATTTAGTGTTCCAGTATTAGAGGGACTAATTGAACATTATAAAGTAAAAGCAGTAATTACCCAGCCTAATCGTTTGGTCGGTAGAAAGCAAACCTTAATGGCACCACCAATTGCCGAAGTAGCCCACCGCCATATGATATTGGTATTGCAACCAGAAAAGATAAAGGATGCAGTAGAAGAGATTGTCGCTTTACGACCAGATCTGATTATTACTTGTGCCTATGGCCAAATTTTACCGAAAGCCATTTTAGAATGTGCTCCACTTGGTTGTATCAATGTTCATGCATCGTTACTTCCTAAGTTACGTGGAGGAGCTCCTATTCATCATGCGATTATGGATGGTTACAAAAAAACTGGTATTACGATTATGCATATGAATCCACGAATGGATGAAGGTGATATCATATCTCAAAAAGAAGTAGAGATTACGGATAACGATACAGCTAGTTCATTACATGATAAATTAAGTCTAGTAGGGCGACAATTATTATTAGAGACGTTACCGAAGATTATCGATGGTTCAGCTCTTCGTATTAAACAAGATGCGAGTCAAGCAACCTATGGATTTAATATTACCAGGGAAGAAGAGAAGATTAATTTTAGTAAATCAAGGAAAGAAATTTATAATCAGATTCGTGGGCTTAATAGTTGGCCAGGTGCCTATACCAGATGGAATGGCCGAATTATCAAAGTATGGGAAGCACGGATGACAACAAATACTTTTCCAGATTTACTCGATGGAACAGTAACCGCTATTTATGAAGATGGTTTCGGAGTAAAAGTAAGCAATGGTGAGCTTGTTTTTACTGAAGTTCAACCAGAGGGAAAATCAAAGATGACTGCAACCCAGTTTCTAAATGGCTTACAAGATAAACAGAAGTTACTCGGTCAAATATTTGATTAGGTGATATATGCGTAAGAAGAAGGAAAAGAAAAAACGATCATTACCACCTTGGCTTGAGACTTTAAAAACACTATGGCGTCATCCGCAATATCATGCAATGATAAAATTAGGACTATATTTTGTCTTTGTTGCCATTGTTCTTATCATAATTCAAGTTCAAAATGTCATTAATGAACAGCGAATGCAACAATTACCTAAGAAAACTGCTTTACAATTATTTTCGGAGTATCAAGAATATACCTATACTATAACCATTACTGAGACAAGTAATACAGTAACAACTAGAACCATTCAAGGAAGAAAAGACCGTGATAAAGAAACATTGACGGTTGATCAGGATCCAACAATTTATACCATCCGCAATCAAGAATACTTTGTGATGAATGATCAAGGCGAACAGAAGATTACTTCAACCCTCGCATACGATGTTGTTAAATTTACGCCAGCGATGCTTTATGACCTTATAGGGAAAGGTACGGTTGTTGCGAGTACCAATTATACCAGTGGTATGACGGAAACAACTTATGAAGTACCAGGAGATGAATTTTTAGCCTCTTTGATGAGTGATTTTCCTAAGATGACTGGTAATATAATGGTAAAAGTGCAGATGCAAGGTCAAGAAATTGGAAACATTATCATCGATGGATCCAACTATCGAAAGAGGATTGACCCTAATATTATAAATTCAACCATAACTATTACGATAAAACCAATTACCGAAAAGAGTATTTAAATTAAAAAAATATAGCAATATCTTGCAAGTTGTTGGAATAGTTCCTATTGTAGCACCACAAGAAATTGCTGATGGAGAAAATTATAAAGAAAAGGTAAAATTTCTTTGCAATAAGAGTGTTGCATCAATAAATATTAAGATGGAGTTCAATGATTACTGCAATGCTGATAGTATAAAAAGAATTGAACTAACTAAAGAAATGATATTGATAGCAGTAAAACGCATAATTACTAAAGTTGATTTTGATTATGATAGATTTAAAGAAGATTTGATAAGTTTACAATGATAAATCTATCTAATTCTCGCTTTATGTCCTGTAAATAATATTCATATTTTTATATAATTTCTTACGAAAGGAGAGATTTATGAATCAAGAACGCATTGGAAAATATATTGCCAAATTAAGAAAAGGAAAAAAGATTACACAAGAGGAACTAGCAGAAAAACTAGGGGTTAGTTCTAAATCAATTAGTAGATGGGAAACTGGAAGAAATATGCCAGATCTATCATTAATAACTCCATTATGTAAGGAATTAGGAACGACAATAAATGAATTATTAAGTGGCGAAAAACTAAATGAGAAAGAATATCAAGAAAAATTAGAAGAAAATATTATTAAAACAATAGACTTTACAGATAAAAAATTAAGAAAAACAAGAAGAATTTTTTATAGTATCATAATAATAATTGTTTTATTCATAATAACACTAATAACCTTATTTTGTATTGATGTTAATAGGATGAGAAATAATGAGCCTGTCTTTTTTAGTACATGGGGATTTAAATATGCTCCTGCTATTGATTTTCATGATGAAGAAATTGAAATAGCAATAGAAAATTATCTACTAGAAAAATCAATGAGTGAATCTAAACATCATGAAAATGAAAAAACATTTGTTAGTATTAGAACTTATTTAATCGAAGAAAAAAACAATCATAAACTTTATAATGTTTATACATGGGTTTTAGAAGAAACATATTATTTAGAGAATAATGAAATAAAGCAAGATAGTGGTTCTTCTATTCCTTATAAGTTCGTAGTAGAACATATTAATGATGAGTATAAAGTAACTGATTCAAGAATCCCAAGAGATGGAAGTTATTATGCTGAAGATATGAAAAACATATTCCCAAGAAGTGTAAGAAATGATATGGATGAAGTTCATAATGATGGAACAATCGAAAAGTTAAAAATGGATATTCAAAAACAAGTAAATTTATATTTTCATAAATAAATAAATAGTAATTTGTTGAGGAGAAAAGAATATGAAAGTGTTAGTTGATTTTGTAGTTTTAATAATAATATATTTTTGGAAATTTTATAAAAAATGGAAGGAAAAAGGCAGAGATGTACTGCTTGTAAATACTTTAATGTATATATACTTATCTTTTGTATTATTTTTTACCTTAATGCCTATAATGACATCTTTACCATTTATATTTAATCACCCATACGATTCAATGAATTTAGTTTTATTTATTGATGTTTTAAATGGTAGAGGTGATTTTATTAGACAAGTGGGATTAAATGTGATAATGACAATTCCTTTTGGTTTTTTAATGCCTTTAGTAAAAAAAGAAAATGTTAAACTATTAAAAGTTGTTTTTTATACTTTTTTATTAAGTCTAGGAATTGAGTTATTACAGCCTTTAATAAATGGTTTTAGATCAGCAGATATAACGGATTTAATAACTAATGTCATAGGTGGAAGTATTGGATATATTATGTATTTAATATTCAAACCGTTAACAACTAAAACATTAAATTATATAAGTCGTAGATAATTACAAATTACAATTTATGCGAAAGATTGTAAAATGAAATAAATATTAAAATTATTATTATATTCTTAAATGTTCTTATGTATCCGAATAGCCTTATTTTTCAAGGTATTCGGGCTTTTTTATATATAAGGAAAGTGCATAATGAAAAAAACAAGAAAAAAACACCTTTTAAACCTAATAACTCTTTTTTTTTCGCATACAATGTGATAGTAGGTGATGCCTTTGTTCCTGATTCTGTGTTATATCATCGTTGTTCTGTTTATGATTTGTCTCTTATCAAGGCAGGGGGTGTTGTCCCACCCGGTGACTTTTCTGATCCTTAACTTACCAGGAGTGATCTTCTGTGTTCTAGGGCTATTAGCTAATCAGCCCACCTTTGTCTTTCAGTTTCTGATTGGAATCACTCTAGGGTCGTTTTTTACTTTAAGTGTTTGCCATTTATGGCATTGGAAACAAAATATAATCTCACATATCAGTACTCGTTACTTCTATATCTTGGCAATTATTATTTATCTCTATGTTTTTCTATCAATCAATGGTAAAAATAGTGGAACGAGTGCCGGAATGGGTGTTTCCTTATCATCTCTTATCATTTTAATATTTTGTCTTGGTTTTCTTTTTATTATGAGTATGATCAAAAAAGAACCACAATCGGAGTATCGTGCGCTTCACTTAGTTCCATTATTATTATCGATCGCCTTACTCGTCGGAATCAGTATGTTATTGATGCAACTCCAATTTTATGATCATTTGAAAATGATGATTATATTAGCCCTTTTTCCACAGGGAATGCGCGTTTATTATATGAGCAAACATGAAAATTATCCACTGGTTTTTTCCACATGCATTGGTAATGTTATTTTTGCTTTCTTTCTCTTTGCTTTACTTGATTTTTTCTTTTCCCACATTCCCATTACCTATTATTATGATACTGTAGTTCACCAGGGAATTCAATTGGGGCTCTTTAGTTCCTTGGTTTTAATTCTCCCTAGCTTGAAACGCTTTAATTGTAGTTATTGGTATCACTTATTTGCTTTCATAATTTTATTTCTGTCGAGTTTATACTTAGTCTAGTACTTGCTTTTTATGGGGATATGTGCTAAATTATAAATGGTCAAAGGAGGTCTGTTTGTGACAATATTATTATTAATTGTATCAATTTTATTAATCGCGATTGTATTATTACAGAGTTCAAAAGCAGAGAGTGCTTCCGCTGCTTTAACAGGAGGAAATGATTCTCTATTTAAAAACCGAAAAGAACGCGGTGGCGAATTATTTATTACCAGATTAACAGCGGTATTAGGAGTGGCATTCTTTGTCATCTGTATTATGATTATGTATTTATAAGAGCAGAGATGCTTTTTTTTATAACAAAAGTAACAATGAGAGATGATAATTTTTTTGAAGGTGAAAAACTAATTTGTGAGAATAAGGATTAGAAATTAAGATTCTTTGTTATAGTTGATAGAAAGTTAATAGGTCTAGAAAAAAATGAAACCCAAATTTGAACACCTTGAAACCAAAAGCGAAATATGATACGATGCATATAGATGAGGAAATCCTCATACAATAAAAAAGGGAATATTCAACTTCGCTTGTTGCGTATCTACCCTAAAACTTGGTAAGACACCTTATTACGAATGTAATCGGGTGTCTATTTCTTTATAATCAATCCCAGTAAGGTAACAATTAATAAAGTGATAATAAATAGAGGAATTGAGATTAGTAAATCTTTCTTTCTTATTATTACCTCCTTTCTATTCATAAGAACAAAGATGAGGTAGACACCCAATAGTTAAATATTCCTATCTATATTATACCGGATATATGTTTGTGTATAAATGGAAATTCCTTGTTTTTCAAAGGAAAATTGGTAACATTAAATCGCGGATTCGTGATTTTTTTTATGCTACCACATGTCCAATCATTATAGTGCAACCTCTATTTATATATTTCTGAAATTATAGTATAAATTCACAAAAATGAATATCTTCACAGAGATTTTTTTAAGTTCCGTATTATAATACATGAGCATTTCTATTATCTAGATTATAAAATAATTGAGTAAGTAAAATACGAAGCAGTTATATAGTGACTGTTATTGGCTATATAGAAATTACTATTGGATCCATATCATTCGTGATTGTCTACATTCCTCCGGTATGCATAAGTCAAGTAAAAGTAGACAATATAATCGAAAAATAGGGGGGGATAGGG
>CAJTRV010000015.1:26656-28555 GCA_910578855.1 uncultured Bacilli bacterium | reverse complement strand
CCCTAGTGAACTAAATGGGCATACGATTACAAAGATAGGGTCATCTGCTTTTTATCTAAAAGGATTAAATAGTGTTCATATTGGAAGTAATATTATAGGAATAGATGATAATGCATTTAGTCGTAATAATTTACGGGAACTTCATATTCCTAATTCCGTGAAAACGATTGGGACACACGCATTTTCTTCTAACTCGATCACCAGTCTTGAATTATCCAATGGTGTAACAATGATTGGAAATCAGGCTTTTCGCAGTAATCAATTAAAAACGTTGATTTTACCAAATTCTGTGAAAACGATTGACGTTGAAGCTTTTGCAAGTAACCAATTAACGGAACTTGAAATTCCTTCTAGTGTTACGAGAATTGGATCTGGTGCTTTTCGTGGCAATCAAATGCCAGATGAGAAGGCATTCATTTACAATCGAAATAACGACGGCACGGAAGATAGGGCAATTTTAAATAGTTATGCAGGGGCCAAACGAAGTGATGTTGTGATTCCAAGTGGGGTAGAAATAATTGAAGTTTATGCGTTCCGTGGAATAGGACTAAAGTCAGTTATCTTACCAGAAGGGCTTAAAAGAATCCAGATGTTGACCTTTACAGATAATGATTTAACAGAAATTACGATTCCGGCAAGTGTTACAGCATTAAGTTCAGGTTTTACTAATAATAAAAACTTATCAAGCGTAACATTCATGGGAAATGTTCCTGTTCTTGAACGTCCTGGGATATTTGCGAATACTGGACTAGGGCGATCAAATACAATCAAGGTACTAATAGGAACCCTAGCGCAATATAAAAATATTTCAAGTCAAACGTGGTTTGGTAGTGATAACGAAAGTTTATTAGATGCCTTTTATGAATCATAATAGGCTATTTATAAGAAACTAAGAATAATGATGAAATAGGGAGAAAAGTAGATTTTGCATATGGCGAATGTCATATTGATAAGTTGCTAGTCTCCTTTTAATTGTGAGATGTGATAGATTATCAACCATATTCTTACTATTCGTATATCGAATAATTTACGTATTTTAAAATATTATTGATTTTTTTTGTTATTACCTTAATTACTTGTTGATAAATATGGTCAATTGTGATAATGTATATGGCAAGTAGGTGGTGTTATGATGAAAATAGTTAAGACGTTGAAAGAAAAAATAAAATATTATAAAATCAGTGGTACAGATATGGCGTTTATTGATGTCTTTTGTGCTGTAGAGTCCTTACGAAAGAAAAGAAATTGGGCAAACCGTCTTTTAATACAAAGATTGTTACAACAGTTCAGTGTTCAAATAATTGAGCAAAAGGATTTTCAATACATTCTTGATTTTGTAAAATACTTGTTAGAAAATGATCGTGATGCGGATATAACGAGATTCGAAGATGCGATTATTGCGAGTGGAGATACTCAATATATCTGTGACTTAGCAAAGTGCTTGTTAGAAAATGATCGTGGTGCGGATATAACGAGATGCGAAGAGGCAATTATTGCGAGTGGAGACGCTAAATATATCTTTGAATTAGCAATATGTTTGTTAGAAAAGTATCATTATGTGAATATAACGAGATTCGAAGATGCGATTATTACGAGTGGGGATGCCAAGTATATCTTTGAATTAGCAATGTGTTTGTTAAAAAATTATCGTCATGTGAATATTCCGAAGTTAACAGATGCGATTATTGCAAGTGGCAATGCCGAATATATTTGTAAAGTTGCAAGAAATTTTCCAAATGCGAATATTCTGAAGTTAACGGATGTACTTATCGCGAGTGGAGATGCTAAATATATCTGTGAACTTGCAAAATACTTGTTAGAAAATGGTCATTATACGAATATTCCGAAGTTAACAGATGTACTTATCGCGAGTGGAGATGCTAAATATATCTGTGAACT
>CAJTRV010000015.1:0-26631 GCA_910578855.1 uncultured Bacilli bacterium | reverse complement strand
AATGGTCATTATACGAATATTCCGAAGTTAACAGATGTACTTGTCGCGATTGGAGATGCTAAATATATCTGTGAACTTGCAAAGTGCTTGTTAGAAAAAGATCGTGATGAGGGTATAACGAGATTAGAGGATGCGATTATTGCGAGTGGAGATGCTAAATATATCTGTGAATTAGCTGAATATTTGGTAGCGATTCGTCCCAGCGCCGATATTGAGAGGTTAGTAAAAAATTTGATCATACTTGGAAAAGCGGAAGAAGTAATAGATTTATATTCTAGGCGGGAATGTGATCCATTTGTGGGAAGCAAAGATGTTGCAATCGATTCCGATACGTTCATTGATGATCAATACTTAGTGTTATTATCTTTGTTAAAATCTAATGTATTATTAAGTACAATTTCTGATAATGAAGAGGTAACAGAAAATGTGCCGTTGTATTTAGATATGCTGAAAGAACTTGACCCAATAAAGTATTATTGTTATAGGGATGCTTTTTTAGGTAAGATATCTTTTGATCGAGCAGATGACTATTATAGATATGATTATCATCAACATTCGCTTACACATAAAAAGTGAAAAAAGGCTAAATTTAGATTGATGTAAACCTCATTTCTAAAGTATCAATAAAAACTAAAACCAAGGTTCAATGAAGTGATTCATCTAGAACCTTGGTTTTTTATATAATAGGAAAGTGATGCAATCTATTATCGTATAAGAAAAAGGTGACTCTGAACATAGGGCCACCAAGAAAAACGGGACGAAAGTTCCGTTTTTGAATAATATAAATCAATTATTTTCCTTCCTTATAAATGTGATGAAATCCTCTTTTAGATTTATAGTTGATAGGTACGCATTTATTGAAACTACATTTAGAACAAATAGTATATGGTGGAGTGGATATAGGTAATCCATTCCATTCATCCTCCTGTTCAAATTCTAATACTGCTTCAATAGGTGCTTCAAATTTATGTTTACATTTTGGACAAATATAAATAACTACCTTTCCGCTTAATTTCATAGGGTAACTGTTAAAATCAAATTTTTCAATATTCATCTTTCAAACCTCCTAGTCAAGTGACTTCTACAATGAAATTCATTTTAACATCACATTTTGGACAATTATAAGGATTTCTTTTAAATGATTTCAAAATAGAAATTTCGTATTTAAGTAAAGATTTTCTAAACTTCCTTTTTTCTTTACTTATCAACATAATCATTTTATCATGAAGTTTATGTTTTTTTCTATAAAAACCATAATATCTGATAATTTTAAATTGTGAAGGTATAAGGTGATTTAAAAGAATAGTAATAAATTTTTCGGCTGGAATAGTTATTTCATGATATGATTCATCTTCATGAGCATGATAACAAAAAGTAATATTTTTACCATCATAATTAGTAATTCTATTTTCACTGATAGGAACTCTACCACAATAACGAGTGACATATTCAATGCCATCTTTTAAAGACTTAAATTCTTTTTTTTCAGCATAAACGTAAAATCCGTTTTGATAATTTTTATAACAATTTACTTTTTCAATTTTAAAGGAAGGGCCAATTTCCTTTTCTAATAAATCTAAGAGTATTTTTTGAAATCTTTTGGATAAAGCATCAAAATCAAAAAATTCGTGTTTGCGAATTAATCCATTGGAACAAAGTTCAATTTCAGCAATTAGAATATGAATATGCGGGTTCCACTTTAAATCCCTGCCAAATGTGTGAAGGAAAGCAAAGAAACCAGGTGTCTTGACTATTTTACTAACATATTTAATTAATTTTTTTGATTTTTTGTTATATTTAAATGATTCATTAAAAACAGAGTATAAAGTATTCCTAACAGCCTTATATAAAATAGACATTCTAGGTTCAAAAGGGAAATAAAAATATTTTCTTAAATTTTTGGGTATAGTAAAAACAATTTGTCTGTGTTTACAATTATAAGCAGTTTGTAAAATGTTTTCTACACGTTCATTTTTATATTTATAACCACAAGAAGAACAAATACGGGATTTACAAGTATGACCAACAAAAATAATATCATTACAATCAGGGCATTGGTAAACACTACAACCCAAATTTTTATTGTGACAATCGATAATTTTTCTAATTTCTTTATTAGCGTTAGGTCTATTTCTATCGATACCATCTCTATGTGTTTCATAAACATAATTCCAATGATCTTCAAAGATTTGAGCCAACACACCAGTTTTTTTAGAAGAATTATATTCTGGATTAATACTACCATATTCATTAAACATATTTTCATTATAATTATTATCTAAATAATACTTCTTAAATTCATCTAATGTTATACTATCTTTCATACTTTAATAATAATACGAACTTTAATTAAAATAAAGTGTTTTGAATAAAAAAAGAATTCTGCTAGGAATTCTTAATGAAAAATTTATTTTTCATTTTTCTTGGTGTATTATTTTACCCATAATTTCTAACAATAGGCCAAGCTAAGATATTGGTACATATTATAGGAGAAAGAATGTCAACTAAAATAAAAAGAGTTTCTCTAATGTCCCGTGAGATAAAAAACGGGACGTTAAATAAATAATTTACGAAAAATACATCGAGAGGATGTTTTTTTCTTGATTTGTTTATTTTTCCTCGAGAAAATAAGTGTTTATCCTAGTAATTACAAGACTTTTATGCTATACTTGGAATAGTAGCGAGGTGTGTTTATGGCAAAGAAAAAGAAACGAAAAGAGAATAAAAAAAAGAATAGTGGTTACCAAGTTGAATTAAAGGGACTTGGACTTATCTTAGTAGCAATTATCGGCTTTGGCCGCTTTGGAATGGTTGGTAAGTTATTTAGTGCATTTGCGGTTTTCATAGTAGGAACTTGGTACAATGTTTTGTTGGTGGCAGTCTTAATCGTCGGAATTTATATGATGATGAAACGTGATAAGCCTGATTTCTTTACAACGAAGTTGATGGGGTTATACGTCTTTGCTATTGGGTTACTGATTTTCTCACATTTGGATTATGTGGTTCATAATGATCTAAAAGATTTTGAGATTCTCAAGGAAACGGTTAATAATTTTATGGCCTCAACCAAGACCATTATGAATGTTCAGGGTGGTGGAATTGTCGGATCAATTTGCTCTTTGTTATTTGTGAAATTATTTGATATTAAGGGAACCCAAATTGTAACATGGGCCTTGTTGATTTGTGGAACTGTAATGTTTACGGGAATGAGTATTGCTGATATGATCAAAATAGTTGTGACGAAGTCGAAATCAGCAAGGGAAAAACATAAACTCAGTCGAATAGCTCATGATGAGGAGGAAACACCAGATAAAGGGGTTGTGATTAACCAAGATGAGCAACCTGAGGTGGATGATCGAGTGGTTGTCGCTAGTATGGATGAATTAATTGGGAAAAAAGAAGAACCAAAATTGGAGGAAATACCATATAATCCAGAAACGGGTGAAGTACTGGAACAGGAAAAACCATATGTATATCCTTCTTTCCAACTGTTGGCCCCGAAAAAGAAAGCGAAGGGAAATGAAAATACCAAAATGATTAATGAGAATACCAAGATCTTGGAGCAAGTATGCCGTGATTTTGGAATTGTAGGTAAAGTCGTAGCTGCCAATGTTGGTCCTAATGTTACACAGTATGAAATGGATTTAAAATCCGGAACAAGGGTCAATAAAATCTTAAGTATTGAAAAAGAAATTGCCCTTGCATTAGCGGCAAAAAGTGTTCATATTCAAGCACCGATTCCTGGTAAACGAACGGTGGGAATTGAACTACCCAATCGGATTACGACCATGGTAACAGTAAGAGAAATTTTAGAACAAATTCCTAGTGAATACCGAAATTCTAAGTTACTAGCAGTCTTAGGGCGGGATATTATGAATAAACCACAATGGTTTGAAATTAATAAGACGCCGCATTTACTAGTAGCTGGATCGACTGGAAGCGGGAAATCCGTTTGTATTAATAGTATTATCACCTCAGTTTTGATGAGAGCCAAACCAGATGAAGTAAAACTGGTGTTAATCGATCCCAAAAAGGTTGAGCTCAGCATGTATAATGGGATTCCACACTTGCTGGCACCAGTAGTAACGGATCCGAAAAAAGCCAATATTGCATTAAAGAAAATTGTAGTTGAAATGGATCGACGTTATGAACTTTTTAGCGAAAGTGGAACGAAGAATATCGGTGGTTATAATGCCAAACTTGACAAGGAAAATGCTATGTTAGCAGATGCTGATAAAAAGAAAAAAATGCCGTATATTGTTGTTATTATCGACGAGTTAGCTGACTTGATGCTAGTGGCTGCCAAAGAAGTCGAGGATTCGATTATGCGAATTACCCAGATGGCTCGAGCGGCGGGAATTCACTTAATTGTTGCAACTCAACGTCCTAGTACGGATGTTATTACAGGGGTTGTTAAGGCCAATATTCCATCACGTATATCGTTTGCTGTATCGAGTGGGATTGATTCACGAACAATTCTTGATATGCAGGGGGCTGAAAAGCTTTTAGGAAAAGGGGATATGCTGTTCCTACCTCAGGGCGAGAATACGCCAATTCGTATTCAAGGAACCTATATCGATGAGTCGGAGATTCAAAAAGTGGTCGACCATACCATCAAACAACAAAAAGCTCATTATGATAATACATTGATTATGGATAGTGAAGAGATGAATGCGACAACGATGGTTGGAAATGACCGAGGAAGTAGTGATGCTTATGAGGAACCACTTTATAACGATATTGTTGAATTTGTTGTAACACAAGGAAAGGCAAGTGCTTCTCTTTTACAACGGCGTTTCCATCTTGGATATAACCGAGCAGCCCGTTGTATTGATCTATTAGAGGAACGGGGAATTATTGGACCTTCCCGAGGATCGAAACCTCGCGAAGTTCTTGTCAAAGTGGAGTCAGATTCATCGGAAGAAGCATAAGATGGCTTCTTTTTTCTTAAGAGATAAAAAATACAGAAATATATTAATTAGGGAGGAGGAATGATTATATATTGTTCCAGATGAATTTGACAAATAAGGGGAAAATGTTATAATACAAAACATTAAGAAGGAGGGGGAATATGAAAGAGGATAGAGAAAGACTGGAACAATCGTACATTGATACACGAAATCAATTGCTTGCGAAAGGATTTACTGACGAGGAAATTGCCCAGTATTTTTATTATAAATTGCGAGAAAGGAAAGTAAATGGCGAATTATTTTTGGACATATTTTGTATTATAGGTAGTGCTGTTTTTGGAATTGGTTTATTTCGTGATATGGCTATTAATTCGCAAGATACTGCTAAGTCTGTTATTTATGGTATAATTGGTATCGGTAATTTATCAGTAATAGCTATGAGTGCAAAGGATTATCTTCGTGCTCGTTTAGTTAAAAATGATTGTCGTCAAATATTTGGAAATATAGAGTATGTCGCCAGAGATAGACAAAAACAAAAAACACATACTCGTAGTGTTCATAATGATCACGAGTAAGTTTATTACTGGTGATTTTTTCTTTGAAGTTTGATATAATGAAAGACAGGAAGTGATCCAATTGATATATTTAGATTATTCTGCAACGACACCAGTTGATGAAGAAGTATTACAGACTTTTATCGAGACGAGTAGATGTTTTATTGGAAATCCCAATTCTCTACATCAGTTAGGGAGTTCAAGTAAACAATTGATCGATCAAGCAACCAAGCAGATTGCTACGTTACTAGGGGTTAAACCATCTGAAATTATCTATACCAGTGGTTCAAGTGAAGCTAATAATTTAGCGATTAAGGGAATTTGCCATCAATATCAAAATCGTGGGAAGCATATTTTAACGACAGCTTTGGAGCATGCCTCGATATTAGAGCCATTACACTATTTAGAAAACGAAGGATATGAAGTTGAGTATCTAACGCTTGATCAGAATGGTCGGGTTGATTTAGATGACTTAAAAGCCAAATTACGGGATGATACCATTTTAGTTAGTGTAGCTAGTGTATCAAGTGAGCTTGGTATTTTACAACCTATTTATGAGATTGCTCAAATTGTGAGTAAGTATCCCAAATGTTTTTTTCATTCGGATATGACGCAGAGCATTGGAAAAGTCGCTGTTCCTCTTACTGGGGTAGATCTGATTAGTTTTTCAGCTCATAAGTTCTATGGTATTAAAGGGATTGGTTGCCTTATAAAAAAGGAAAAGATATCATTAGTACCGTTAATTCATGGTGGTGAAAGTACGACGATTTATCGGAGTGGAACGCCAGCGTTATCATTAATTGTAAGTATGGCGAAGGCACTGCGTCTTGCTCTTAGTAGGCTAGCCGAACAGGAATCCCTTGTAAAACAGCGGCACCAGGATTGTATCACATTGTTACAACAGATTCCCGTGGTAACGGTGAATAGTACTTCTTATTCTATTCCTCATATTGTCAATTTTAGTGTCGAGGGGATTAAACCAGAGACGCTTCTTCATGCGTTAGAGGAAGATGAAATATATATATCAACGAAGAGTGCTTGTTCAGGTCATGAAAAGGTATCGGGACCTGTTTATGCGGTGACAAAGGATGAGAAGAGGGCCCAGAGTAGTCTACGAGTAAGTATCTCTTATATGACAACGACAGAAGAAATTGGGCAGTTTATAGAAAGTTTGAAAAAAGCAATCTGGCGATTGCAAATGAAGTAGGTGAATGATGAAACATTATATAATAGGTATCGCGATTTTACTAGTGATGTTATTGTTACCTGATGCCATAATGGCGAAAGAGAAGACGACATTATATTTGTTTTTTGGAAATGGTTGTCCTCACTGTGCGGATGCGAAAGCTTATTTGGCTTCTATCCAAAATGAGTATCCTGAGATGGAAGTAATTGGGTATGAAGTTTTTGATGATGATGCTAATGTAAATCTTTGGCAATCAGTCAAAAAAGCGTTACAATCTGATAGTCAGGGGGTTCCCTTTATTGTGATTGGAGAACGCTATTTGACTGGGTTTGCCGAGTATCGTAAAGCTGATATTACAGCTGCTTTAGATTATTATCGGAAACACCCAACCGAATATATCGATATCGTAGCGGCGGTGAAAGATGGAAAATTTGATGATAAACAGGAAACCGGTGCCACCAAAACACCAGAAGTTCATCCAGTTAAGATGAATGAATGGAAACGAAATCAGTGGAAGAAGATTCCCATTTATGGAGGATTGCTAATCTTTACAGGGATTATTTATTGGTATATTGATCGCAAAATAAAACGTTCTGCTTCATAAGAAGCGGACGTTTTATTTATGAAATGGATTGTTAGGTCCTTTCAATTGGTTCCTATTTTGTTGTTGCTGCATTTCTCGTAAATTTTTCGCATGTTCAAATTGTTTGAGATTGTGTTGATTTTCAAAAGGGGTGTTTGCTTGTTTTTGTTCTCCTAATTCTCGTAGTTTATGAACTGTTTTTTGCTGTTGAATATATGCGAATGGGGTAGAAGTCCCTGGAATAGGGGGTTCAGGTTCTACCACTTTGGTAACTTCCTTTTTTCTAAAAAATGAAAACATAATATCACCTTATTATTAGTATAACAAAAATGGCTTGATTGATAAAGAGAAAAAGGAATGAAATCAATTTTTCCTATCCATGGTAGCTTCTTTTTTATGAATCATTTCTTTATATATGAAAAAAAGCTTCCACTAGGAAACTTATATTTGCCGATATAGACCAACAGCTTTTCCTAAAACAGTAATGTTAGGAAGAATGATCGGATCCATTGTATCATTTTCTGGCTGTAACCGGATATGATCTTGCTCTTTATAAAAACGTTTCAAAGTTACTTCGTTTTCTTCCGTCATTGCTGCAATAATTTCACCATTGCGAGCAACATTTTGTTTGGCAATAATGACAATATCACCATCCAAAATTCCAGCATTGATCATACTTTCACCACTGACCTTTAATGTAAATACTTCTTTATTATTGGGTACTAAGTATGATGGAAGGGCAAAGTACTCATCAGGGTTTTCAATTGCTTCGATTGGACTTCCGGCTGTAATTTTTCCAAGTAGTGGGACTTCGATGACATCGTCATCGGTTTTAGCAAATTCATTTTCAACGAGTAATTCAATCGCGCGATTTTTTGATTCTTCCTTTTTAATGAATCCTTTATTTTCCAAGTTATTTAAGTGTGCATGGATGGTAGCTGGTGAGGAAACCCCTAGGGCTTTTCCGATCTCTCGTACGGTTGGAGGATAGCCATATTTTACAATATATTCTTTAATAAAGGTTAAGATTTCTCCTTGTCGTTTGGTTAGTTCTTTCATAACAACACCCTCTCTAATAACTTTATTTTAGCATAGTCTTTTTTATTTGTCAAACGAATGTTTGGAGAAACGTTTGTTTCTATTTGTTGTAATAAACAATGTCAATCACGAACAATTGTTCCATTTTACTCTTGACACAAACAACTGTTCGTGATAAGATTAAGACAGAAAGAAGGAGATTGTATGAAGGAAATTATGAAAAGTAAAATTATGGTAGGATTTATGGTATTTGTGTTAGGAATTACCTACCTTGATTCGATGAATGCAAGACGGTTGGAACAAACTAGTCAAGCTGAAGAAAAAAATTTAGTGGTGATGAATGCGAATTTAGATAGATAGTCTTACAAAAATTTGGTATAATAACGATATAAGAATAGAGGGATAAGATGAATCTAGAAAAATTAGAAAAGACTGTCGTATCAGAATATGATATTATTAGTAATATTAAAGGTTTAGCTATTGATATGATCCATAAAGCAGGAAGTGGGCATCCAGGTATCGTGCTCGGGGCTGCACCTATTTTATATACGTTATTTACGCGGCATTTGAATATTAGTACCAATGATCCGAAGTGGGTGAATCGGGATCGGTTTGTTATGTCAGCTGGCCATGGATCGGCTTTGTTGTATGCAACTTTATTTATGGCGGGGCATTCCCTTTCAATTGAAGATCTTAAGAATTTTCGCCGAGCCGGATATCGAACTCCGGGACATCCTGAGTATGGGGTGACACCAGGAGTTGATGTTTCAACTGGTCCTCTTGGACAGGGGATTGGAACGGCGGTTGGAATGGCTTTGGGTGGTAAAATATTAGAAGCACGGTATCCCGTTCAACCTGATCATCGCTTTGATAGAAATACGAAAGTATTTGATCATTATGTTTATGTCTTATGTGGTGATGGAGACTTAATGGAAGGAATTAGTTACGAGGCAGCTTCGTTTGCCGGGACCCATGCTTTGGATCATCTAATTGTTTTATATGATTCTAATCAAATTAGTCTCGATGGGGAAACGACGCATACATTTACTGAAGATGTGCGAGAGCGCTTTCGGGCCTTAGGTTGGTATACCGATTATGTTAAAAATGGAGAGAGTATTGCGGAGATTGATAAGGCCATTCGGGAAGCCAAAAAGGCGAATCAACCAGCCTTGATTGAGATTCGAACAGTGATTGGCCGAGGGTCTTTGTTGGAGGGAACGAATGTCGTGCATGGGAAACCTCTTGATCGGGAAGATATTGCGCAGTTAAAGCATTCATTAGGATTATCTGATGTGCCTTTTCAATATTCTGATTTTTTAAAGCAAGAAATGATCAAACGGGTGACGGATCATAGCCGGAAACGTTATGATGAATGGGCCCGGGAATATCAAGAATTACGGGCAATTGATCGATATAATATTGATTTTCTCTTTGATCATCATCCTGAGGTAGATTTAACGAAGTGGCATTATGAGTATCCGCCTGATTATAAAGAGGAGTTACGAAAGATTAATGCAGATGTTATGAATCTGATTCCCCAGCTCCTTCCTAATTTTATTGGTGGAAGTGCTGACCTTGCTAGTTCGACTAAGACATATTTAAAAGATGGTGGTGATTTATCAAAGAACGATTATACTGGGACCAATATTTGGTATGGTGTTCGTGAGCATGCGATGGGGGCAATTATGAATGGGTTATCGTTAATGAAGTTTAAAACGTTTGGGTCAACCTTTTTATCGTTTGCTGATTATGTAAAGCCTGCTATGCGAATGAGTGCGCTAATGGGACTTGATCCTACGTATATTTTTACGCATGATTCGGTTAGTATCGGTAGTGACGGCCCAACGCATCAACCGGTGGAACAGATGGCGATGATTCGCGCAATTCCCGATATGTATTTATTCCGCCCAGCTGATCTCAATGAAGTGATTGGAACTTGGAATTATATTTTGAAGACGCATGATCACCCTAATACGATAGTCTTATCAAAACAAGAAGTACCGATGTTACCAGTTGATCCACAGCAGGTATTGCGTGGTGGTTATATTGTTAAGCCAGAGGCGAAGCAGCTTCATGGGATTATTATTGCAACGGGAACAGAGGTTCATACGGCGTTACAACTAGCCAAAGAATTAAAAGAGACGGAAGGGCTTGATCTTAGAATTATTAGTATGCCGTGTATGGAATTATTCCTCGAACAACCGGCAGCGTACCGAGAACAGTTATTGCCAAAGGGAGTTCGCACCTTTGTCTTAGAAGCGGGTAGTTCCTTTGGTTGGCATCAGTTTGTCTATCACCAAGAATATTTATTGACGATTGATATGTTTGGTGTAAGTGGAACGAAAGATGAAGCGCTACGCCATGTTCATTTTCAATATGATACTTTGTTAGAACGAATCAAACAGAAATTAAAATAAAACATGGTCATTCTTTTCGACAAAGGATGACGCTTTTATTTGTTATCCTATGAATGGTGATTCTATGCGGAAATATTATTTATTTGTCATTCGAAAAGATATCTATCAAATTTATCAAAATAAACCAGATGCCTTATTTCGAACCATGCGTAATTTGTATCAGTTACAGAAAGAGGACTTTGAGTATGGAATTTCACTATATCACCAGTTATGTGAGCCTTTTGATGTTGAACGATTGGAACGTTATTTTGAAGAGAAATATCGTCTTGTGAAACAACAGGGAAAGTATCGATATCACCATAATGTGATGCTCATTCGTCCTTCACGTTGTATCATTCAAACGCAGGTAAACATCCCCAATATTTTCATTGATTTTAAGTGCTATAATCGTTTGATTTTTGCCATTGACTTTGACAATCAAGATTATTTCTTTTTGTGTAATGACTATAATAAATCAAAATAAAATGAATATAATGAAATGACTTGAAAAAAAATGGTAATTTTAGTACAATAATCTAGAGGAGGATGAATATGAACTGGGGAGCATTTTTAATAGATGTATTACAAATCGTTGGTGGTCTTATTGTGGGACTTGTTGCGGGATTCTTTCTAGCCCGTAATTATATGAAAAAATATATGAAGAAAAATCCACCAATCAACGAACAAATGATTAAAACAATGATGACACAGATGGGGCGCACGCCAAGTCAGAAACAAGTCAATCAGATGATGAAAGCAATGAGCAAGTATACCGACTAGTTCATTGTTTTTTCGTTTAAGGGGGGAAATAAATGTATAAGATTGGTGTTTTAGCGAGACCAGATAAGTTGCCAAGTGGGAATTTAGCTTGGGTAATGAATGAAATGATTCGGGATGTTATCATTCGTTATGAAAGTGATCCAGTTATCATTGTTCCGCTTTATACGAATTATCAGAAACCTTGCACCAATAAGGGAAAGTTAAAGCTAGAACAATATTTATTCGCTTGTGATGGCGTGATTTTACCAGGTGGAGACCATCCGTATGATTATGATATTGTTGCGGTAAAGTATCTATACGAACATGATATTCCAACATTTGGTATTTGTCTGGGAATGCAGAGTATGGCCCTTGCCTTTGATGGTGAAATTACTTATGAAGCTTTGATGGGTTATCAACATAATCAGAAGGGGAAGGATTATATTCATTTGGTGGAAATTGTTCCAGATTCCGTGTTAGATGAGATGTTACATACCAACCAGATCAAGGTAAATTCCAGTCACCAAGATTGCATCGCCAAGACCGATTTAACTGTTTGTGCGATCAGTCCAGATGGAGTAATTGAAGCAGTGGCTGCACCCCAAAAACAGTTTTTTCTCGGTGTTCAATGGCACCCCGAAGCAATGATTGAATATGATATGGTAAGTAATCAATTATTTGATGCCTTTTTTAAGGCAGTCGGGAGGTATTATGAAATTAAGCAACATCATCGAAGTGACCAAGGCAAGCCATGATTTTACGGGAAAGGATCGAGTAGTGAAACGAATTGTTACTTCGAGTCAAACTGTAAAACGTGGGGATTTGTTTATCGCCCTAAAAGGGAAAGTCTATGATGGACATCATTATATTAAAGAAGCAATTGAACGGGGAGCGAGATATATTATTTGTTCCGAGAAGCCAATTCAATCTTATAAAGGGGTCGTATTTCTTCAAGTTATGGATACAACCCAGGCTTTGATTGAATTAGGTCGCTTTCAGCGAAGTCAATTTCCTATTCCGTTAATTGCAATTACTGGTAGTGTTGGTAAAACGATGACGAAGGAATTAATCTATCGCATTTTAAAGCAACGTTATACGGTATTAAAAAGCCCAAAGAATTATAATAATCGGATTGGGGTTCCGTTAACTTTATTAGAGTTAAATTCTCATCATCAGATGATCGTTATGGAACTGGGAATGAATCACTCAGGAGAGATTCATGAATTATCAGAATTATGTGAACCTGATATTGGCGTCATTACCAATATTGGGACATCACATATTGGTTATTTAAAAGGAAAGAAGCAGATTTTAAAGGCCAAGTTAGAAATCACGGATGGAATGCAGGATGGGTATTTACTCGTAAATGGGCATGATTCTTATTTAAAACGTATTAAAAAAGATGATATTGAGGTGATTTCAGTGGGAACATCGCCTAATCTAACTTTCTCGCATGTTCAATTATATGTTGATAGTACGTTTGCTTGGCTTCATTATCAGGATCAGATTATTCCGATGAAAATTCCGATGCCTGGTAAGAAACTCTTAGATAATGTCTTATTAGCGATTCAAGTAGGATTGTTATTTCAGGTTCCCATCAACGATATCGTTACCGCGATTGAATCATATCATACCAAAGAAGGGCGACTTCAGTTTTTAGAATTACCAAATGGGATTACACTAATTGATGATTGCTATAACGCTTCATTGGAATCATTAGACAATGCTTTATCAATTTTGAGTCTTGTAGAAGGACCTAAAACGTTGGTATTTGGTGATATCTTAGAACTTGGTAACTATAGCAAGAAAATTCATAAAAAAGCGGCCAAATTGATGAAACAAGTGCCAGATTTACAAGTTATTCTGGTTGGATCGGAAACGAAACGGATCAGAAAACGACTTCGAAATAGTACCTGGTTTCCCGATGTTAAATCGCTTCTTGAAACATTTGATATAACATCACTTATAGGGCAAACAGTATTGGTAAAGGGGTCTCGTGGAATACACTTAGATCGCTTTGTAAGCTCGATTCAAAAAACTACATGAGCGTTGACATGTAGTTTTTTAGTAATATTAATCTTGTTTTTTGTAGTTAATTCCGATCATACTTCCAAAGGTTACGACGGCAAGAATAATTAAGAAGTAGATCATGTTTTGTAAACTCAGTCCCTGCCCAAGCCCAAAGTATGTAAACAAAAGAAAGAGGAGACTAGTAACCCCGCCTAGCTTTAATCCTTCCAGCCATCCTTTTTGGCTTGCTCGTTTGCCAATGGCAAATCCACCGGTTAAAAAGGAAATTGCTGGAATAATAAACTGGAGAACTTGATATGTTTTATGACCGATTATATTAAAATAATATAAGGTTACAAGCAGTAATGTCGATAGGAGTAAGACTCCTAATAAATAGCCTAAAGAGATTCCGATTTTTTTTAATTCGTCTATATATTGCATTCTATCACCTAATACACTATATGAAGTTGTATAAAATTTATGAACGGGATCATAATGAAATAGGTGATGCTATGTTAGAGACCATTTTAAAAACTTTATTCTTATATTTTTTTATCGTGTTATTATATCGTATTATGGGAAAAAAAGAAGTTGGACAATTGGGAATTATGGATCTCATTGTTTGGGTATTGATTGCTGAACTAGCGGCCTTGTCGCTAGAAGAACCAAAAAATTCACTCTGGTTATCAGTTGTTCCAATTGTAACTCTCTTTTGTATCCAAATTGTACTTAGTTTTATCTCGATTAAGAGTACCAAGGTTCGCCGTTTTATGGATGGTCGACCTACCGTCATTATTAAGAATGGGAAGCTGATGTTTCGAGAAATGTCAAAATTACGTTATAGTTTGGATGACTTGATTTCTCAGTTACGCGAACAAGGAATCAAAAGTATCGATGAGGTAAACTTTGCTGTTCTTGAAAACAATGGGAAATTATCAGTATTTGAAACAGGGAATGATTATCCAATGCCACTTATTTTAGATGGGGTCATCGACTATTATGTTTTAAAAGAGATTCGGAAAAGTGAAACGTGGCTTATGAATTTATTAAAAAAGCGAAATATTCCCTTGGATGATGTCTTCTATGCGTTTTATACGCGTCAAAAAACATTTATTATTAAGAAGAGTGATTTATAAAGAAGGTTTTTTATCATCAAACCAATAACCAAGTGATCATAAATAGATGGATAAAAAGTAATAAAACTTTCGTTTCACTTGGTTATTACACCCCTTATTATTCATGAGAAAACTTGTAGCATTAAAGTCGCTTTATGGCGCTTTTTTTCATATCTTTCTCCATAAACGCATCATATAGGAAAATATTAATTATAAAAGTTTATCGATCTAACGATTATTATGACTACTTAGTCACCATAAAGTTGGTAAAATATAGTATAATGATGGTGGTGATAATATGCATAAAATATTAATTGTCGAAGATGACGAGACAATACGCATGGGATTAAAATATTTTTTAGAAAATGAACATTTTGAAATGATGGAGGCAAGTAATATCGAGGAGGCAAAATTTAAATTAGATGATCAACCAGATTTGATACTCTTAGATTTAGGTCTTCCTGATGGGAATGGTTTTGATTTGTTTGAAATGATCAGGCAACACGATCATATTCCTACGATTTTTTTAACCGCGGTTGATGAAGAGGTGTCGATTGTGCGGGGACTTGATATGGGTGCCGATGATTATGTGACCAAGCCTTTTAAGGCCCGGGAATTGTTATCACGGATTAACAATGTTTTAAGACGTTACCATCGCAAACATGATCAAAATATGATTCGGATTCAAAATATTACGATTGATTTGAATGGTGCTCGTGTTCGTAAAGGCGACATCGATGTCATGTTAACAGCTCTTGAGTATCGTATTTTATTAATTTTAGGATTACATCCTGGAAAGGTTTATAGTCGGGAGCAGATTTTAGCGGATATCTGGGATACCAATGAAGCATTTGTTAATGATAATACACTTACGGTTTATATTAAACGTATTCGAGAGAAGATCGAAGATGATCCAAATAATCCCAAGATTATTTTAACCGTTAGGGGACTAGGTTATAAGGTGAGTGCCCATGAATAGAGAAATAGAATTTAAACGGTTATGTTGCCGTCAATTATTGGTGCTAGGACTGGTTTTATTCATGGGGTTTTGCCTAAATCATATTACATTTCGTTATTTTAAACGAGTTTTAATTAACAACAACAATGTAATTGCGGGGACGATTGTGGCAAATCATCCGGAATTAGAAACAGAAATTATCGGGGCGATTTTAAAAGGAAACAAGCAGGATTATGATCTTTTAAACAAGTATGATTTAGATAACATGGAAAGTATCGAGCAACTTAGTTTGGTAAAAGATGTCAAACGAACCATGTATTTTTTTCAGACTATGTATTTCATTGGTGGTTTTATTTTAGTTAGTTTACCGTATCTTTTATATTTATGGCGCCAACGCCGCCGGTTACGGGAATTAAGTCAAGATCTAACTAGAGCACTTCATGATGATTTTACGATTCACCCAGATGATTATCAAGAAGGGACCATCAGCAATTTAAAAAATGAATTACACAAAATGATTCAGATGTTAAAAGATTATAGTGATGCTTTAAAACAGGATAAGATGGAATTAGAAAAAACATTGTCGGATATTTCACACCAGATTAAAACACCACTTACAAGTATGTATGTGATCAATGAAATTCTTGCTGATGAGAAATTGGATCCCAAGAAAAAGAACGAATTGTTACTGAAAAATCGGAAACAACTCGAGCGGATGGAGTGGCTTGTTAGTTCACTTTTAAAAATATCGCGTTTAGATAGTGGAGTAGTAACATTAACTCAAAAAGAAATACGGGTTCCAGAGTTGATTCAAAAAGCGACGGCACCGTTACTAATTCCAATGGAGATTAAGCGGCAAGAACTGGTGCTTGATCTTGATGATATTGGGTTATTATGTGATACCCACTGGACGGTGGAAGCCTTGATTAACATTATCAAGAATGCCCATGAGCATACGCCAACTGATGGGACGATTACGATTACGGCGAAGGAAAATCCCATCTATACTTGTATTACGATTTCTGATAATGGGGTTGGGATTAGTAAAAAAGATATGCCCTATATCTTTGAACGATTTTATAAAGGAAGTGCGCATCCTGACAGCATTGGGATCGGCCTTAATATGGCCAAAACAATCATCAATAAGCAGAATGGTGATATTACAGTCCAAAGTAAAAAGAATAAAGGAACCACTTTTCTAATCAAGTTTTATAAAAACGGACTGTAGGGAGGTTTTAATCCGTTCTAAAATGGCGTATAATGTAGTTAGAAATAGAGGTGCATAATGAAAGCGTTATATCAAGTGAAGAATGTTAGCAAAATATATCAGAATATGACAGCGGAAAACCATGCTTTGAACCAGGTTAATCTCGAGATTGAAAAGGGCGAGATTGTCGTGATATTAGGGCCAAGTGGAAGTGGGAAATCTACCTTGTTAAATATGTTATCAGGGATTGATACCCCTAGTAAAGGGACTATTTTATTTGATGGGACTGATATTGGGAAGATGAAAGAGCGGGAACTGACCAATTATCGTCGTGATAATTTGGGGTTTATCTTTCAAAGTTATAATTTAATTCCTAATTTAACAGTACTCGAGAATATGGAAATGGGAGCAAATTTAAGTTCCGATCCTCTTTCGTATTCTAAAATTTTAACTGTTGTCGGATTAAGTCATCATAAAAACAAATATCCATATCAATTATCCGGAGGACAGATGCAGCGGGTATCGATTGCCCGGGCCCTTGTCAAGAATCCTAAGGTCTTATTTTGTGACGAACCAACGGGGGCTCTCGATGAGAAGACGGGTAAAAAAGTCTTGAAGTCATTACAACAGATTAATCGAGATTTTCATACGACGATGATTATCGTAACCCACAATCCTAGTATTGCTTTGATGGCCAATACGGTGATTAAGATGAATAGTGGACGAATTGAATCGATTGTTCATAACAAAGAAGTAATCGATGCTGAAGAATTGAGGTGGGCTTAATGCGATTGTTGTTACTGAACTCGCTGAAAGGGTTAAAAAAGAAAAAAATTCAGATGTTGGGAATTATCGTCATGGTGATGCTTTCGACAGCAATCTATACAACTATGAATAGTGCGATTGATCGAATCGAAGATCGTTACTATCATTATTTAGAGGAGCATCAAGTTGAACATGTCAGTTTAGAACCAAAGATTGATTACCAAACTGATATGACGAGTGAAACGTTTGCACGGATACGTTCTGATAAGTTGCAAGATGTAACAGAGGAAGAATCACAATTATTGGATCTTTATGCACTCTGCTTAGAAGAACAAACATCTCTTTGTACCAATCAAGTATATCTTGGGATTGAGCAAGTCTTCCGGAAGTATGATGCCCATATTGATATGAGTAAACAAAAGTTAGATTCTTTGGCTAAAAAGTATGATTTTACCTATGAATTACAACCGACAAAAATGGTAACAGAACATAATAATACAACCAATGTTATGCCATATGACCAACATAAGAAGCTTAATTTGCCATATCTAGTGGATGGAAGTTTTCCTAAAAAAGCGGGGGAGATTACCGTTTTACCGAAGTTTGCGAAAGCCAACCAGTTAGAAATTGGGGATTCTTACCGGATTAATGGCAAACAATATAAGATTGTGGGGTTTGCTTATGCCAGTGATTATATTTATCCGATGTTGTCTGTGAATCAACCGATTTTCGATGAGAAATATAATAATATCGTCATGATGCTTCCCAGTGATTATGCGGTGTTTGAGGGCCTTAAAAATGATACCTTTGCGATTTTGTTAAATGGAAATTATAGTCGTAAAAATAGAATTACAGTGTCTGTTAATACGGGTGAATCGGTAGAGGAAGAAAACACAACGGATCTTACAGATGAAAAAGTAGCAGCTGATATTGCCAAAGCGCAACAAGCAGGGGATTCCGTTGCCCTTATCAATACAATGTTAGAAGCTGAACCGGATACCGTAACCATTGGAATGAACACGATGGTTCGTTTGATGCGAACTGATATGATTCAAATGGAATTTAGCAGCAATCGAACATTTGCCGAGGCTTTCTTATATTTATTATTGGGGATTGCCGTCTTTATCATTTTAGTAATTACCAAGAAACGAATCGACGATGAACGGTTACAAATTGGTGTTTTGAAATCCCTTGGATATAAGCGTTATCAAATTGCGATGAGCTATCTCGTTTATCCGTTTGTAGGAGCAATCATTGGGGGATTATTGGGATACTTGATCGGTATTTTATTACATGGACCGATTACGAATATTTTCCTTAGCTTTTATACGGTTCCCCTTGCTGGTTTCAAGTTAAATAGTAAATACCTAATCAATTCTATTCTTGTACCGATGGGGTTACTTTCTCTTTTAAGTTTTCTAATTGCCTTCTTTATGCTTCGTAAAAAACCATTAGCATTATTAAAAGAAGGAAGCAATTTAAAAGTTAATTTTTTAAGTAAACTTACAACTAAGATGACGAAGTTACTTCCATTTGAATCAAAATTTCGTTATCAATTAGCATCACGGTCGATTGGGAAACTTCTTATTGTAACACTAACTTCGTTCTGTACTGGATTACTGATTATTCTTATTATCATTGGTTCTAATTTATTTAATTCCATGATTGATAAGACCTTTGATATGATGAAATATAAATATATGATTTACTATAATACTCCGCAGACTGTGGAGAGTAGTGAAGATGATTTGGTATTATCAAGTAGTATGAAATTAGTGCGCGTTTTAGATCAGAAAAACAAAGAAAAGAAACTGGAAGATGATGATTATACGGTAAATTTAACCGGACTGGACTCTTATACAAAGTATTTAGAAGTGAAAGATGAAGACGAAAAGAATTTATTACCAAAGTTATATGAAGAAGAACATGCGATGATTATCAATAAGAATATTAGGGAATATATGAAAGTAGATCTTGGGGATACTCTTGTTTTCGATTATAATGGGACCGAGATAAGTTATCAAGTGGTCGGAATTGCCGATGAGTATTTAAATGCATCTGGTTATGTAAGTAGAGAGGAACTTAGTTATGATCTTGGTTACAAAGAAGCTGTTTATACGACTAAATATAGTGTAAGTGAGAAGTATCAAACTATGAAACAGTTGTCAGATTCCGAACTTTCTGAGATATCAGGAATCTTTAGTATCGATGATTTAAGGCGAAACATTGATACGCAGTTACAACGAATGGATGCCTCTATTTATATTGTGATTGGCTTTGCCGCTTTTATGGTTTTAATCATCATTGCTGTAATTGCCAATATCGTTGTTGAAGAGAATAAGAAAACGATTTCCCTCATGAAAGTGATGGGATATCACAACCGGGAAATTAGTTCCATTGTTCTAAATATTTATACCCCATTTATTATTGTTGCTTATCTATTATCAATTCCTTGTATGATTGCTATTCTAAAATGGATTATTCATATCTTGGTTGGGGATACGAAAATGGTCATTCCTGTTACGTTATCACCACTGATGGCAGGAGTAGGGTTAATCGCATTATTAATCGCATATTACATTGCGATTGGTCTATCAAAACGAGTGTTAAATAAGGTTCCATTAGCGGTTGCCTTGAAAAGAGAGTAGGAGGATATCATGAAATTAATTGAAATGAAACATGTCTATAAGACATATTATGCTGGGAAAATTCCAACTCATGCTCTTTCGAATGTTAGTTTGGATATCGAGGAAGGAGAAATCGTCGTAATCCTAGGACCAAGTGGTGGGGGAAAGACCACTTTACTAAACTGTTTATCTGGTTTAGATACCGTTACCAAAGGAACGATCACCTATCAAGGGAAAAATATTACCAAGATGAGTGACCGTGGAGTAACAAATTTCCGAAAAGAACATCTTGGCTTTATCTTTCAAACTTATAATTTATTGGAACATTTGAATGTATATGAAAATATTTTGGTAGGAGCAAAGCTTGGAAAAACAAAGGCCGATGTCAACGATATTATTAAGACCGTAGGACTTACAAAGCATAAACATAAATACATGCATGAGTTATCTGGTGGTGAGCAACAACGGGTATCGATTGCTCGGGCGCTTGCTAAAAAACCAGATGTGATGTTTTGTGATGAACCGACAGGTGCGCTTGATGAAGTAACGGGAAAAAAAGTGTTGCAGTCCTTAATTGAAGCGAATGAAACCTACGGAACGACGATGCTCATTGTCACCCATAATCCGGGAATTGCCGCGATTGGGGACCGGGTTATTCGGATGAATAGTGGAGAAATTGCCTCTCAAACGAGAAATAAAAAACGAACGAAGCCCAAAGATATTAGTTGGGGGTAAATTACAACTAGCTTTGTAATTATAACCATATTTTAGTTAGTTTTATTATCAAATCGATAGGATCATAATTGATTTTATCGGTTTTTAATTTGTTCTAAGATAGAATGAATGGATGATTTATAAGGGGATCATTGTTTTGAGTTCATTTGGAGATGGAACTTTCATTCGGCTTTAATGAAACATTAAATATCGTTATCAGTGAATCACATAATGACTTGTAAGTTTCAATCGTATGATCGTGAATGGTAAAAGTGACGAATTTGTAACACTAATTGTCACTAAATTGTAATACGATAGAAGTATAATGATGTTGTGAGGTGATTCATGAAAAAAATAAGTTCACAAACATTAGAACATGTTATAATGGGTTTAATTACACTCTTGGTTGTTGGGTTTCTCGTCATGAGTGAATGGATCTATTATATATCATAGGAGGAGAAGAAATGGAATTATTACGAGTAGAGCATTTAAGTAAAACATATGGAACTGGAAACACCCTGGTTCGGGCTTTGGATGATGTAAGTTTTTCAGTCGAGAAGGGCGAGTTTGTTGCAGTGGTTGGAACAAGTGGAAGTGGAAAGTCGACGTTATTACATATTTTAGGAGCTGTTGATCAACCGACTGCTGGAAGTGTCTATGTCAATGGGGATAATATTTGTAAATTAAATGAAAACTCACTAGCGATATTTCGAAGAAGGGAAGTTGGGTTAATTTATCAATTCTATAATCTAATTCCTATTTTAAACGTCGAAGAAAATATGAGTTTGCCCATCTTATTAGATAATAAAAAAGTTGATCAAGTCTATTTGAATGAGTTGATTGATATTTTAGGATTAAAGAATCGGATCAAGCATTTACCAAATGAATTATCTGGTGGGCAACAACAACGGGTATCAATTGGAAGAGCGCTAATGAATCGCCCAAGTTTATTACTTTGTGATGAACCAACGGGAAATTTGGATAGTAAAGCGGGAGCCGAGATTATCAATTTATTAAAATTATCAAATCAGAAGTATAAGCAGACTATTATTATGATTACGCATGATCATGAACTAGCAATGCATGCTGATCGGATTATTACGATTGATGATGGAAAAATCATTGCTGATGAAGTGGTGAAGTAAGATGAATATACTAAATAGGTTAACGGTTAAACACTTAAAAATGAATAAACGCCGGACGATTGTAACGATTATAGGAGTCATTTTATCCTGTGCTCTTATGATGGGAGTTGGCTTATTATTCTCTAGTGTTTATGATAATATCTTACATTCAACAATGAAATACAATGGTTCTCATCATGCGATCATTCGTAACGTGAAAGGGGATCAGTATCACCTGCTCGATCAAAATGTCAATGTGAAACAGGTCTTATATGAGCAAATTCTTAGTTATGCATCGGTGGAAACAGATGTAGAAGTATTACCTTATGTCATTTTGAAAAATGCCAATGATGCTTATTATAAGCAGATGACTTTGGAACGGGGACGCTATCCTGTTACGGATACAGAGATTTTATTGCCAAGTTATTATAATCACCTTTTAGATACCCCATATCGTTTAAATGATACGATTACCATTCAACTGGGGGAACGTCGAATTGACAATCAGGTTATTATGGATGAGCAACCAGTTGATAACGAGAAGGGGACTGAATCGTTCCGTAAAACAGAGACCAAAACTTATCAAGTTGTTGGCTTTTATGAGAATAATAATTTATTAAAATATGATAGTCCTGGTTATAGTTTTTATACAAAGACTGGCGTAACAAAGCAAGATCATATCTCGGCTTATCTTACGTTCCATTCAAATCAAAAGATCATTTCCAAAACAGAAAAAATTGCCCGTGAGTTAAAAAAAGAAACATTCCGTGATGATGACGGAAGTACTTATTATGCTGATCTAGAGTATAATACATCTTTACTAAATGTCTTAGGACAGGGACGCCATGGCAATTATAATTCGATGATGGTACAGGTTATTGTTATTATGTTAACACTTGTATCGATTGCTTGTATTATTGTAATTTATAATTCCTTTAATATTTCAGTTATGGAACGAAAAAAACAATTTGGATTGTTCTCTAGTATTGGAGCAACGGCCAAACAATTACGTTATACCGTCTTTTATGAAGCCTTATTGATTTCGGTGATTGCCATTCCAATTGGGATTTTGTCAGGATATATTGGAATAGATATTGTAATTCGTATTATCAATCATCTAGCTGGTAATATGATGGATCTACAATTACGTCTGGTTGTGATACCAATTTTTGTTTTGATTCCGATCATCTTTATGGTGATTGTCATCTTTGTTTCAGCTTATCTACCCGCCGCTCGAGCTAGTAAGGTTACCCCAATTGCGGCGATTCGCCAAAATGATGATATTAAGTTAAAAGGAAAGAAGGTAAAGACCAATCGCTTGGTTCACAAGTTCTTTGGGATTGAGGGCGATATCGCACTTAAAAATATCAAGCGAAATAAGAAAAAATATCGTATTACTGTTGTATCACTTTTTATCAGTATTGTCTTATTTATTTCTTTTTCGGGAATTTTAAACTATGGACTATATGGTAGTGATACCGTAGCCCCGGTCACGAAATATGATGCGGTTGTTAATTTACATGATCGGAGTACGAAGAGTCTGATTGATGTATCAGATACGATTCGGCGTGATCCAAGTGTGAAACAGAGTAGCATGTATTTTACACAATATAGTGAGACCCAAAAATTAACGAACGGGCAATATCATCAGCAATATCGCAAGGTCTTTGCCAAGGCAATTGAAAGTAATACTGAGTATCCTTATGACTCTGTTACGTTAGTTAAAATGAAAGAGACTGATTATCAGGCTTACCAAAAGGCGATTGGTTTAACTGAAGAGAGGCCAATTATTATTAATACGACGACAACGACTTATTTTGATCAAGAACAGAATCGTAAGACATACAAAGGACCGGTTCTCGATTTAGCCAATTTATCATCATGGACCATCTACTATGATACTACGAGGGAAGATGATCTAAAAGGAATTACGCTTGAGAATTTCTATGAGACAGATCAAGTACCATTTGGTCTTGAAGTAAATACGACCGAAGGGAATATTGTTGTGGTGTTACCAGAACGGATTTATAATGAATATATGGATCTTTCGCAACAGTTGCAAACAAATGGTGGCTATCATATTGGTCAAGTTGCCGTTGTTTATGTTTCATTAAATGATACAAAGAAATTTGATCAAACGATGGAAAAACTAAAGGATGCGAATCGCCTATCTAGTCTTAATTATTATAATGTGGTAGAAGAGCAGAAAATGGTTCGGAATATGATACTTGTTATTAAAATCCTTTTATATGGATTTATTGCCCTGGTAACATTAATTGGTGTGACAAGCGTGTTCAATACAATTAGTACGTCACTAGCTCTTCGTAAGAAAGAATTCGCAATGCTTAGAAGTGTTGGTCTAACGCCAATGGGCTTCAAAAAAATATTATGGTTTGAAAGTCTCTTCTTTGTTGGGAAAGCATTCATTTATTCTTTGCCAGTATCCCTTGTTGTTTTATACTTGGTTCATAATGCTATGGGATCGACAATGAGTATTCCGCATTTATTAATTCCATGGGGAGCAGTAATGGTCGCGATTCTATTCGCTTTTGGAATTGTACTTCTTACAACGATTTACTCAACTAGAAAGATGCGTCATGAAAATATTTTAGAAGCGATTCGGGAAGAGAACATTTAGTTCTTTTCTTTTGGTACAAATAAACATGACCCTGGTTAGATCATGTTTATTTTTCGATATATTGATAGCTAGCAGCACGAATTAAGCGGTTCATAATGGCAAGGCCCAATCCTTCTTTTTTCACTCCTTCGATGATAATTTTAGCCGGATGTTGTTGATCAACTTGTCGTAAGAGTTGAAAGATAGAATGAGAGATTTCTTCTTCGTGACCCTTATGACCATAGGCATAAAATTGATGGCAGCGAATCCGATTTCGATGTTCTTCAAAGCCAATGACAATCGTATTGGGTACAAGGTGTTCATTGACAAGAGCAATTTGCATCTCTTCATCATCGCTATAAACGAGCAAACAATTACTTTGGGGTGCATAGTGCTTGTATTTCATTCCCGGACTAGCAACGATTCCTTCTGTTTTTTTAAAAATATGTTCATCAATTTTGACCACGCCAACCACTTCTTTTATATCCATTGGCGTTACTTTTCCTGGCCTTAAGATTGTTGGAATCCCATCAATTACTTTGACAACAGTAGATTCGATTCCGATTTCTGTATCACCACCATCGATGATGGCAGCAACGTTTCCATCAAATTCATCATAGATATCAGCTACTCTTGTACCACTAGGTCGACCAGATAGATTCGCACTTGGGGCAGCGATTGGAATCTTGGCTGCTTGAATAAGAGCATGGGCAATGGGATTAGCTGGCATTCGAACCCCAATGGTATCGAGTCCGGCTGAGACGTTATCAGGGATCATTGCCTTCTTTTTTAATATTAAGGTAAATGGACCAGGCATAAAGGCATCCATAAGTGCTTGTTCCATTGCTGTAGCAGGTTCGGTAATGGCTTCTAAATCAGAAAAATCAGCGATATGAACAATCAAAGGGTTATCATTGGCCCGCCCTTTGGCTGTAAAGATTTGCTCGACGGCGTTTTTGTTATATGCATTCGCTCCAATTCCATAGACTGTTTCGGTTGGGAAAATGACGAGTTTTCCAGCCTGTAATAGTTCAGAAACTTGGTCTAATTCCGCTTGTTTTATTGTTTTCTTCCAATCATATAATGTTGTCATAATACTCACCTGAGCCATATTATACAACGAATTTTAAAAAAATGATAGGAAAAATAGTAGGAATGTGCTATAATATCTCGTAAATCAAGAGGTGGTAATCTATGGAATCGATAATGGAACGAGAAAAAGAACGTTATTTTACTTTGGCCACTTTAATTCAATTATTTCAAAGTTATATATATAATTCTAATCAAGCGAATGGTGAAAAAATCATTCAATATATTAAACAATACTTAATAGGTGAAGAAATTCCTCTTCCAAATGGACAGTATGGTGATGCATTGGCACTAGCAACAATGATGGGTTATGATGATGTGGTTACCTTATTATGTTCATCCCAATTTAGGTGGCAATCGCAATTATCGCCCTTAAAAGAATGTTCTATAAATGATCGCAATGCCTATTTACAGTTTGCAACCTTGGTATTCTATCTTAGAAGATATGGGCGTGTTTCTAGTCAAGCGCATACCCAAGATCTGTTACAATTTGTCAATACGACAGGAAATGTTTGGATGCCATTACCAAGTGGGTATTATGGAAATGCAATCGCAGTTGCTTTTGAGATGCAATTATATGCAGGGGCTTATTTTCTATTAGAACATCAAGATCAATTGGATTTGGATACTGAAGTGGTTGCTATCAATTGCGATGATAAGACGATGAGTGCAGAAAATAGTTTTGATTTTTCTCTTTCTTATCTTCCTCGCGAGATTGGTAGACTAAATTATCAATGTGGTCGTTCTAATCCCTGCCGGACGATTTCTAATATTAAATGGATTGAGGCAATTAAAGATTTTTTATTAGAGAATAAAACACATGTTTTATACAATTAAACTAGAATAATTTAAAGTAATTTCAAAAGTTGATGTATAACTTAGAAAAGTTATACATTTTTTTGTATATAAGGAAAGTGCATAATAAAAAAAACAAGAAAAAAACACCTTATAATAGAAAAAGGTATCAAAAAACAATACA
>CAJTRV010000014.1 GCA_910578855.1 uncultured Bacilli bacterium | reverse complement strand
ATAAAAAGCAGATGACCCTATCTTTGTAATCGTATGCCCATTTAGTTCACTAGGGATATTCACGTCTAAGATCTCACTATAACCATTCGCATTATTCTTTCCGCATAAATACCCGGTAATTGTCTCACCAGTCTCGTTGGTCTGGAAACACTCACTTAAGGTGGTAACGAGCCCACTACTATCTACTTCTTTTTGACGGACTTCGACTGTTAATTCTAATGTTTTAGATGTCTCTGGTAATTTCCCTACACTACTTGGAATCTCAGCTCTTACGACAAATGTTTTCCCACTTCCAGCAAGCAGTTGATCCCCAGGACGAATCCCGCTTACTTTAAATTGAATCCCTGTTGGTTCTTGGTCATTCGCTTCGACAATGCCGGTAATTTTAGCAATCAGCGCATCCATATTCCCATTGTTTTTGATGGTAACGTTATACTCAATATAACTACCCGGAGATTCTAAATCAACATCAAAGGTCGCCGTTAATTTATCCGTAATCCGACTATCATTATTTACAGCTCCCTTACTACTCTTCTCTGTAATATTCGTGAACAGAATATCCCAGCTCGTTGAAATCGTTCCCGTTCCATTAATTTTAATTGATGATGAAAGAGCGGCATATCCAAGAGCTACCCCGCAAATCAGAAACAAGGCTACACTTAATATCACCAATCTCTTTCGCTTTTTTACTGCATTTCTCATCCTAAACACGCATCCTTACTATCGCTAATTCGCTTTCTTATTGTTCTGTTATTATTATACCATATTTCTCCTGATTATTCTATTAATTTAATTCATGCTAGATCGGTAGTCTAGGAAATAATGTTATGAAAAACGTAATTGGCACACAGCAAGCCTGCAACACTAGGAACAATCGCATTTGAAGCAATCGCCTCACTTCCGTGCTGTAAAGGGGCTTCTGTGCTACACACAACCATTACATCATCCTTGATCTGTTCTTTACGAACCATTTGGCGAATAGCCCTTGCCAGCGGATCATAGCTCGTCTTACGAATCTCTGTCACTTCGATCTTGCTAGGATCCATTTTATTGCCCATCCCCATACAACTAATCAAAGGAATCCCATACTCCACACTTTTTCGAATAAGTTCCTTTTTTGTAGCTACTGTATCGCAAGCATCAATCAGATAATCAGGCTTAAATGCAAACAATTGCTCAATATTTTCCGCTGTAATAAAGGCGGAAACACAAGTTACCTTGGTATCCGTTCCAATCTCCCCAATTCTCTGCTTCCAGGCCTCTGTTTTTAACTGACCAATGGTATTTTTCGTTGCGATTATTTGCCGATTCATATTCGTAGCTTCCACAATATCACCATCTACTAAAATAAGATGTCCAATTCCACTTCGAGCTAAGGCCTCGACCGCATAACCACCGACACCTCCAAGACCAATTATTAACACCGTCTTCTTGGCCAACTGTTTTACTTTATCACCAATTAATAATTCCAATCTTGCTAATTCATTCATCAAATCACCTACATTTTTTAGTATAACACGGATAAAACGAGCTGTAAACAATGGTACTCTTCCTAGGCTTTCGCATATCATATAGATGAGTAATAAAGGAGAGATAACTTGAATCATAAATTTGAATGTAACTCATGTAATCCGTATGATACATACGGATTAACCAATATCGATGAATTGGGAATTGGAACCAAATGTGAAGACTTCTTTGTAGGGGCCCCACCACAAGCCCAATCAGTTCAACCAGGGCAGGAAACTCTGATGACTCCGCTTCCCATTTTCGACAATCCCAATTATATTGGAAGTGGCCGGTTACAAGATAAAGTAGCAATTATTACGGGTGGAGACTCAGGGATTGGAAGATCCGTCGCTGTTTATTATGCCAAAGAAGGGGCTAACATCATGATCGTCTATTTCGATGAGCATGAAGATGCCAGTAATACCAAACAATATATCGAACAATTGGGTGGTACCTGTGAATTAATGTCAGGTGATTTAAAAGATCCAAAATTCTGTCAATATGTCGTAGAGCATACATTATGTACTTTTGGTAAAATTGATATCTTAGTAAACAATGCTGGGGTTCAATACCAACAATTAAAATTAGAAGATATCAGCAATGAACAATTTGATTATACGATGAAGACCAACGTCTATTCGATGTTCTATCTAACAAAATATGCCCTACCCCATATGAGAGAAGGATCAATTATCAATACCGCATCAATTACAACTTATATTGGCGAGCCAGAGTTAATCGATTACACGGCAACCAAAGGTGCAATCGTCGGTTTTACTAGAGCCCTCGCAACCAATCTCGCAACCAAGAAAATTCGTGTCAATGCAGTCGCTCCTGGTGTATTTTGGACTCCCTTACAACCATCTTCATGGACTGCAAATAAAATCCCGACCCTAGGATCTGATTCTAATATGAAACGAATGGCTCATCCATGGGAAATCGCCTCTACTTATGTCTACCTTGCCAGTGATGATGCATCCTATACAACAGGGCAAGTCATTCATGTCAATGGCGGACAATATAAAGGATAATAAAAAAAGACAGATTAGGAATGAGAATCGTTACCAATAATCTGTCTTTTCTATTTCACTATACCATCAAAAAATAAAGAAGTATCAAACTATATTCTAAGAAAAGGAATCTTTGACACATAATAATATTTTTTCTTACCACATAATTGAATCAAATCGAGAACAATCCCAACACCCCAAAAGCCAAACGTCACCGCATAAAATAGGCCCATGATATATTTTCCCTCATAAAACTTATGAGCTCCTAACCAGCCTAATAAAAGGCATAAAGTGATACTAAGCCATTTTTGATAAGGTCCTCTAACAAATTCATTATTTAGGTTAGGACCTTTTTCGCCATCGGAAAACAAATGACTTTGCTTCGTTTTTGTTTCATCAACAACGCCCTTCTTTGTTTGAACTAATGTATTTCCACAAAATGGACAGACAAGCGCTGTACTGCCAACTTCATGGGCACAGTTTTTACATAGTTTCATTTCATCACCACTTCTATTATATCAAATTTTGATCCGCTAATAAAGTCTCAATTTGTTCCACTTTATCGAGTCTTTCATATGGCAAATCAAGTTCTACTCGACCAAAATGACCAAATGTTGCAAGCGTTTGATATGGTAGCGTTGTCATACGAAGTTCCAAAATCATATGCTTGGGCTCAAAACAGAATACTTGATCGATCACCTTTAGAATAATCGCATCATCAACGCGTCCAGTATGATGGGTATCAATCGTGATCGCAAGTGGTTTTGCAACACCAATCGCATAACTAACGCCAATCGTCACCCGTCTAGCAAGTTTACTAGCAACAATATTCTTAGCAACATATCTGGCATAATAAGCAGCAGTCCGGTCCACCTTGGTCGGATCTTTCCCACTAAAAGCACCACCACCATGAAGAGCGAAGCCACCATACGTGTCAACCATGAGTTTTCGACCCGTTACCCCAGAGTCAGCAACTGGTCCACCGATCACAAAACGACCAGTCGGATTAATCAACATCTTGGTTTCCAAAGTCATATAGACTTCTGGAATCACTTCCTTCATAACCAATTCAAGATCATAGCGTAACTGGGCAAATGATATATCAGGATCATGCTGTGTCGATAAGACAACAGCTTCTACATATTGCGGGGTATCCTCTTCATAACACATCGTTACTTGAACTTTGCCATCAGGACGTAGATATGGAATTTGTTTTGTCCTGCCAAGTTCAGTAAGTCGCTTCGCTAACTTAGTAGCAAGCACAAAAGGAAGAGGCAAATAGTCTATCGTCTCATCCGTGGCATAACCATACATAATGCCCTGATCACCAGCCCCAAGTTCTTGATATTTACTAACACCTCTTGCAATATCAGGTGACTGGGAATGAAGATCGATTAAAACCTGTATTTGGTCATAACAAAATCCATAGGTCGCCTGGTCATAACCAATCTCTCTGATCACTTGGCGAGCCAGGGCTTCAATATCAAGGGAAACTTGGCTCGTAACTTCTCCCATAATAAACACCGTCTGATAGCTGATTGCAACTTCAACCGCTACCCTAGCTTCCGCATCTTGCTTCATATATGCTTCGACAATCGCATCTGCAATCTGATCACATATCTTATCGGGATGTCCCGGACATACTGCTTCACTCGTTCTATATCGTTTCATAGATTGCCTCCTATTATGTTCATTATGGCATCATTGAACGGAAGTGTCAAGAAAAAAGGTTCCACTAAGAACCCTTTTCTATGCACCAATAAGATATGGACTAGTTGCCCGACCAGAACCTATGAATGTTACATCATTTCGCAGATAAAGAACCGGTCGAACAGATCCCAAATCGCTACTATTATGAGAAATAATCTGTCCTTGCTTTCCCATCCAATAGACATTTGTCTTCTGGGTTTCACTACCATTTATAAACCATGGGGTATTGGTCTTATAAAGATAATTTTCCAGGCGACAAGCACTAGTTTTCTCCGCGTTCAGCGTCACACAATCAATATGATTGGTTGCTTTCATATAATCACTGATATTTAAGAGTCCAACGTATAACTGCTTATCAGAAACCTTGGCACGTTCCGCAGCGATTACTTCTTGTAGCGTCAAATCTTTATCTTCCGTTAGTTCACCAATATACCAAATAGCCGGAACCAGCTTACTCGTATCAAGTGTTTGAATTACATTATTGATATTCTTATCATTTGACCATATCTCCATCACATTTCGCAAGGTTGCTGGTTGATCCCAATAATTGGTATTTGCTTCATCAAACGCCAAGTCATCGACACTTCCACTAGTCGTAGTAACCGAACAAGTTTTATCTGGGCTTGCTAACCCTTCATAGACAATTTTTAAATAATTCCCTTCAGTAATATGAACAATACGAAAACAGTGATCAGCAAATATTAAATAATTACTTGGATCTTCACCAGTAAAATATTTTTTACTAGCAAACGTATTTTCCATATTAAGCCCAGTCTTTTCGGTATCCTCAACCAAATCATAATGACTCAATAAATCCGTAACATTGGATTGTTTGGTAAGACACTCTCGTTCTGTTTTCTTAGTATCATCCAAAATTAATTCTGACTGGTTATTCTGTTTGGTAACACAGTATTTATGATTTACCCACATTTCCATTATGGTATTTTGATATTTATCAATCGTCAATAAATAAGGACCATGATCACTCATATTCCCATCAAAATAAGATTCTTCGGTAAACGTTACCGTATCTTGTTTTTTCATATTCATATGAGCTAATTTCCCAGCTTCCATAATCGAATATGCGAGATCAATTGCTTCTATTCGCTTTCGCTCTTCGTGATAATCAAGACCTGCTGAAATTGCTAGTAATACCCCTATTAAGACTAAAACAATCACCGATATCACTTCTGGTGCTGATAACTTCAATTTCATCTTATCCCTCCTTATCACATACTATTCCATAAAAAAAGTCCAAGGAAGCAGAATGATTGAAACCTGATTTCCAGGTGGGTATCACATATAAAACTTTAGGATCCCTATATAAATATAGATATTCAACACCGTTTTATAATTAGATTCCCAATCATTAACTTGTAGGTTTTATATTATTGCTATCCTTAGACAATTCTATTATATCATACTTCGTTTTATTAGAAAAGAGATTCGACGATTTTCGTGCATTTTTTTTAATTTAACATCTTTGAACCCTTTAAAATAGGATTACAAGTACATTCTGTTAATTGACTAGCATCGGCTGCTCTTATTACAGCTTGTTCATATTGTTGATACAGTTCCGGTGTCATCGTTGTGCAACCTAGTATTTCTTCATATTCTAGTAAATAAGAAATCAATAAATAGAAAATGGTAGAAGTCCACCAACAATCTTGAAAAAGGTAATAAATTTTTTTAACCGGCAAATTAACCTGCTTTACTTCCTCACATGTTAACTCCTCTTCGGCATTCACAACAACGGGAAATGAATAACTAGGAAAAGTCATGGTTCCTTCCTGCAAATCTTGGGCTAGACAAAAGTTAATCTGAAATCGATACTTATAAAAACCATCTTGTTCTACTTTCTGAAAATCATCATATGTACACTTCAATTCCTGTTTGGTATATTGTGATAAAATTCTCTCTAGTGACTCAATATATTCACTTAATTTAACTACTAACATCATTTTTCCTCTTTCTGATAATCATCTAAAAATGAGACCTGTTTTCCTTGTTTTTGATACCCAACAACCATATTTAAATTAACCCGTGAAGCACTCCCCATGATATTGACTTCACTATCCGGATATAAAGTAACAAGGTGTTCGACTAATTGTTTCATCTCTTGGCGCTTGCCACTTCCTTTCTTAGTTACACTACAAGCACAATCGATAAACGTTAAATCATTGTGCTTAGCCCATGCTTTAATATAATTTTCACGGACATAATAAAGTGGTCGAATGAGTTCCATTCCCGGAAAATTGGTACTGTGTAACTTCGGCATCATACTTGCATACTGACCATTATAAATCATATTCATAAGAATCGTTTCAACGACATCATTCATATGATGACCAAGGGCAATTTTATTACAGCCTAACTTCTGGGCTTCACTATATAAATTACCACGACGCATACGAGCACATAAGTAACATGGATGATCCCGGGCAATATCGCGACTTGCTCCCGCTACTTCAAAAATATTACTTTGAAAGATATGAGCATCTAAATGTAGCGTCGCTAAATTATCCTGGATCTGCTTCAAATTATCAGGGTGGTAACCAGGATCCATCACAAGGAACACCAACTCAAAAGGTACTTTGCCATGCCGTTTTAACTCTTCTAAACACTTTGCTAGGAGCATTGAATCTTTGCCCCCACTAATACAAACGGCAATCTTATCCCCTGCTTGAATCATGTCAAAATCATTGATTGCGCGCACAAATTTTGCCCATATTGGTTTGCGATAACGCTTGATAATACTTTTTTCAATCACTCTATAACGTTCCATAACACCCTCACTTATAAAGTTTATTATAGCGAAAAAGCCACAAAAAAACAATAAGTAAACGAGTCTTTTACCAATTGTTTTATTTCATCATTCTTTGGTAATTTTGATTTCATCATCAAATTCACTATTAAAATTAGCAACGTAAGTTCCATTGCCCACATTCGTTAAAATAATCTCCCCAGTTGGAGTAATCGTAACTGTTCCCCTCTTTGGTCGGGATCCTGATAACGACAAAGTCTCACCGGCACTATTTTTGCCATTGTTTTGATAGTCAAATATCACATTAGAGCTAATTTCTAATTGCTGCTTAGAGTAATAATGGCGGGCTGCTTTTACTAAGTTTTCCATTTCTAATGCAAACGACTTTTCTTTCGACTTATTCATCACATTAAGGGCAATGGGAGAGGCAATTAAAGCAACCACGGCAATGACAATAATCACACCCAATAATTCAACTAGTGTAAATCCTTTATTCCATTTCATTGTAACCCTCTATTCCTAATAACAATATTATATACCAAAAAAGAAGTTTATTCAACTTCTTCAAACTGTGAATTATAAAGTTTCGCATAGAATCCATCTTTGGCAAGTAATGCTTCATGGTTTCCCGTTTCCACAATATCACCTTCATTCATGACGATAATAAGATCGGCATTTTTAATCGTCGAAAGACGGTGAGCAATAATGAAACTAGTTCGCCCTTCCATGAGTTTATCCATTGCCTCTTGAATGAGTAACTCAGTTCTAGTATCGACACTACTCGTTGCTTCATCCAAAATCAGGATTTTAGGATCAGCTAAGATGACTCTGGCAATCGTCAACAATTGTTTCTGACCGCCCGAAATATTATCGGCATCTTCATTAATCAACATATCATATCCATCAGGAAGGGTTTTAATAAAATGGTCTACACTAGCCGTTTTACAAGCTTCTTTTACTTCATCTAAGGTTGCATCTAATTTCCCATACCGAATATTATCCGCAATCGTTCCACTAAAGAGCCATGTATCTTGTAATACCATTCCAAATAAAGATCGTAACTCTTGGCGATCAAAGTCGCGAATATCATGCCCATCTACTTTAATAGAACCACTATTAACGTCATAAAAGCGCATCAAGAGCTTGATCATCGTCGATTTTCCAGCTCCGGTTGGACCAACGATTGCGACCTTAGCCCCACTCTTAACTTTAGCACTAAAATCATTGATAATAATATGATCTTCGTTATATCCAAAGTGAACATGATCAAAGTCGATATTTCCTTTTATCGTCGATACTGGCAATTTTTTCTTGGTAGTATCGACTTCTTCTGGCTCTGCTAGAAACTCAAATACTCGTTCACTAGCAGCTAGAGTCTGTTGCACCATATTCATAATCTGGGATAACTGACTAATCTGTTGCATGAATGTTCTAGAATACTGGGTAAAGGATAAGATATCACCAACGACAATCTTATCTTTAATCACCATGTAACTTCCGAAAATCGATACGACAACATAGCTTAAATTACCAATAAATCCCATGATTGGATGCATCATCGTTGATAAAAATTGACTCTTCCATGCTGAATGATAAAGATCATGGTTAATTTCATTAAAGCGCACACCAGCCTTTTCTTCCCCATTAAAGGCTTTTACGATATCATGACCACCGTAGATCTCTTCGACATGGCCGTTCATATCTCCTAACAAGGCTTGTTGACTGACAAAGTAAGCTTGACTCTTTTTAATCACCATTCCCAGTACCATCATACAAAATGGAACGATTAATAATACGACAATCGCCATTGGAATATTGATCGAAATCATCATAATGAAGATTCCAACAAGCGTTGCAATACTAGCAATAATCTGCGTAATACTCTGGTTCAAACTCTGGGTAAGGGTATCGACATCATTGGTAATTCGTGATAACACTTCCCCATGCGTCTTGGTATCGAAAAATTTCATCGGCAAACGATTGATCTTTTCAATTAAATCAGTCCGTAAACGGTAAGAAATTTTAGCCGATACATTGCTCATAATAAATCCTTGAAGGAATGAGAATAGTAAGCTTACTAAGTATAATAAAACAAGCGTGATAATAATTCCGTTAATCTTATCAAAATCAATCGACCCTGTTCCACTGATCTTTAACATTAAGCCATTAAAGATCTCCGTTGTAATATTTCCAAGAATCTTTGGCCCAATGATCGTAAAGATAGTGGAACCAATTGCGAATAGAATGACGATAAAAAGGGAAACTTTATATTGTTTCAAAAGAGTGAATAATTTTAAAGAGGTTCCCTTACTATCCTTGGCTTTGGTAACCGGAGTTCTCCCGGCGCCTGGTCCATGATTATTCATAATCTAATTCCTCCTTACTAAGCTGTGATAAGGCAATTTCTCGGTAAACTGCACAACTTTTCATCAATTCCTGATGGGTACCCTTACCAGCAATTTCTCCCTCATCTAAGACAATAATAAGATCAGCATTCATAATCGTACTAATTCGTTGAGCAACGATTAAGACCGTTTTTTTCTTGGTCATTGTCGCCAGCTCAGAACGTAATTTCGCATCTGTCTTGAAGTCAAGTGCTGAAAAGCTATCATCAAAAATAAAGATATCTGGATTCTTAGCTAGGGCCCGAGCGATCGCCAAGCGTTGTTTTTGTCCCCCACTGACATTGGTTCCACCCTGGCTAATTGGAGCCTGGTAACCCTGTTCTAAGGAATCGATAAACTCGGTTGCTTGGGCAATCTTGGCTGACTTCTTCATCATTCGATCTGTAATCGCATCATTTCCATATTTGATGTTGCTTTCAATTGTCCCACTAAAGAGAACACCTTTTTGCGGAACAAAACCAATTTTATCACGAAGGGCATAGGTAGAGACACTTCGAATATCAACTCCATCAATCATAATTTCACCCTTAGATACATCAAAGAACCGGGGAATTAAATTGACAATCGTTGATTTTCCACTTCCCGTTGAACCAATAAAGGCCGTTGTTTTTCCAGGCTCAGCAATAAAATTAATATCCGTTAAGACATCATAATCCGCATCAGGATAACGGAAACAAACATTCTTAAATTCGACAACGCCTTTTTTCTTGGGATCAAATTCAAGAACCTGTTTCGGATCTTGAATCACGGTATCATGCTCTAATACTTCATTAATTCGTTTGGCACTAACGCTTGCCCGTGGCAACATAATACTCATCATCGAAATCATTAAGAATGCCATGATAATCTGCATTGTATATTGAATATAGGCCATAATGTCTCCAACTTGCATCGTTCCAGCATCGACACCATCTGCCCCTTTCCATACAATTAATAGACAAATCATGTTCATGATAAACATCATCGCTGGCATCATAAACGACATCACTCGTCCCACAAAACGACTAAGTTTTGTCAGACGATCATTGACTTCATCAAAACGCTTTTCTTCATGAGCCTCATTGGAAAATGCTCGAACAACTGGAAGCCCGGTTAAAATTTCTCGAGTTACTTGATTTAACTTGTCGACAAACTTCTGCATGACTTTCATCTTTGGCATTGCAATTCCAAACATAATAATAACAAGAACGGAAATCGCTAAGACGGCAATTCCAATAATATAGGTCATACTTGCATTGGTACTCATCGCTTTCATAACGCCACCAATCGCAATAATCGGAGCATAGAAAACAACTCGTAGCAAGAAGACAATGACACTTTGAACTTGTTGAATGTCATTGGTTGTTCTCGTAATTAAACTCGATGAGCCTAATTCTTTCATCTCGGTCTTCGAAAACCCAACTACTTTATGGAATACTTTTTCACGAAGGGTTTTGGCTAATCGCGCGGCCATTCGTGATCCAATAAAGACAATCAAGATTCCATCTAACATAATGACTAAGGACAAAGCTAACATTTTAAGACCAGTTGTAAAGATATAACTCGTCTGCATCTGGTCCGTATTAACCCCAATTCGTTGATACTCAGACTTAACGAAAGCGATTGCCCCTTGCTCAATAATGGTCCCAGGAATATCGTTTAACTTTTGATGAATCCCTTTTAACATAGCTTCTTTTTGCTCGGCACTCATCTGTTCTAACATCGCTAGCGCATCACTTCCCTCAGGAATATTTAACATCGCCGCTCCTTTTTCATCTGATGCATACGATACCACTAACATCGCGGGCGCTAATTTATCAGCTAATTTCTCCTCATTGGTATCTTTCTTTAACCGATAAACCGTTTCCTTTTTGTAAGTTCCATCTTTTTCATATTGATTCATAACATAGGTTCGATCAGTTTCATCGAGAAACATCGTTAGTGTATACAATGTTTTTTCCCCTATTTTGGTAATCGCTGCTGATTCAATTCCACTTTGTTGGACTCCAACATTAACAACCCGTGAAGTATATTCGGGAAGTGTTAAATCGCACCACGCTTGCACAAATAGAAGAATAACGATGAGTAAGATTGATAAAATCGAACTCTTTAAATAACGAAATATTTTGATCATTTTTTCTCCTCCTTATGATGATATAATCCTTCTTTTAAAATGATGAGTTGCCTCTGATACGTTGAAGTCGCAGCCGCAACATCGACTCGTCCTTTTAATACCTTTACTAATGAGTGAATAAATAACATGTGAATGAGATCGATCACCTCTAATAATTCCTCATCCGATGTTATATTTAATGGTCGTTTATCAAACAACGACAACATCTCTGTTATCATGAAAGCTTTTTTTTCATGGTGGTTTAATACCGGATCATTCCGAAAATTAACATTCAAGATAATTTTTTCGAAAAAAGATCGCTCCTTATCCACTTGCATCTTCCTAACAACCATCTGAAATAGTGCTAGATAGGTATCGATAAGATCCCCCTGATGATCCTTTAAAACGGTAATAAAACGTTGTTCTAATTTCTTCTGATACATTTGAACTAAGTAATGATATAAATCCGCTTTATCTTTAAAATACATATAGAAACTTCCCCGGGAAATTCCGGCATTCATAATCATTTGATTAATCGATGCATCATGAAACGAAACCCGGCTAAACTCCTTCGTTGCCGCCTCGAAAATCGCTTCTTGTTTTTCTTTAGGCAAATTAAAAAAGGTCGTTGTTGGCATACCCTCACCTCATCATTATATGTGAATTTTCGTCACATGATACATTATATATGACAACTTGTCACATGTCAACCAAATGAGTAAGACTTCCCATAATTTCCCACACAAAAAGAAGAAACAATTAACATTTCTTCTTAGAAAATTGGTTACGTTCTAAAAACTGAGTTACTAAAATAGAATCTGTTTCTTCACCGTGATTCAACTTAAAATTACAAAAGGCGTTTAGTTCCGATTGTAAAAAGGGATAAGCATCGATTTCTGACTTTTCTTTTAGAATCTTCGTAATATCTAGTAAATTAACAGTGGAAGATTTTTCAATACTTTTAAACGATAACCCAACAGAATCGGTTTCCGATATAATTTGGGCATATGGAACCGTAATATGTTCCATAATAACCCGATTCTCCTCAGTATTAGATAATGCCCAATTAATTCGTTGATCATGATAAACACGGGTTACCTCCAGATATTCTTCACCAAGTTGTTGCGTTAATATTCCGCACACTAATGACAATAATAATGAATACTCAAGAGTTTGAGCTGCCCGATACCAGCTTTCGAGGTCGCAAGCTTGACTTTTTATCTCTTCCAGCTGATCTCTTAGTTGCTTTAGGGTTTCATTCACTACCTGCCGCTTCTGCCTCGAACCTATAACATATGATTTTAACTTCATCCACGAATACGTTTTTATCTGAACCAATAAATCATCAATGGTTTGTTGTATTTGTTCTAATTCTAGTGATACCTCTTCTAATGTTGTCATCTTACACCATAAATCCCATATAGATTAAAAAAGCCACATAAATCATTGAGACAATAAAACCATTCATCCGATCAACTGCTGTCGACTTATATTTTACACCAACTGCCATCGCTGCAAACAATCCAGCTACTACCCCTCCAATATGGGCAGCATTATCAATCCCTGGTAACATGAAACCGACAATTAAATTTAAGAGAATAATAGGAATAATTTGCGACTTCATCACATTGCCAAGATAGATTCGGTAATGGTATCCAAAATATAATAGTGCTCCTAATAACCCGAAAATAGCTCCACTCGCTCCAGCACTAATATGACTAGAAAAACAGATGGATAATAAACTTCCACAGAAGGCACTAAATAAATAAATGAGTAGATATTTTGCTTTCCCAAAGAAGTTTTCTAGTTGAGGTCCAATCACATAAAGGGCATACATATTCACCATGAAATGTAATACACCAATATGAAGGAAGGTGCTCGTAAGTAGACGCCAGACTTCTCCCGCTAATACCAGTGGTCGCCAATTGGCCCCGAATGCTAATAACGTCCCGACATGGGTACTACCTTGACCCAATAAATACATCAAGAAAAATAGGATAACATTGATAAATATAAGGGCATACGTTACAATTGGTTTGTTATTTTGAAACACTTCATCTGCGGTTTTCGCATCCTGTTCATTTTTCGCATTAATCTCTCTGGTTAATTTGATAAATAGTTCCATCCCTTCCTCTTTAAAGTCTGTCTTATCGGCAATCGTCGGAAAACTGTCTAAAACAGCTTGTGATCGTTTGATGTCTTCAAATTGATGGAGCGGAACACAGGTAATTTTTCCAACCCGTTCACTGCTATCATCAAGCGAAACATTATCACCAAGATTTAGATAAAAACACAAAACATTCATCTTAAAAGACATTAATTTTTTCTTAATTCGTTTTGAGATCTTCGTCGTTTTAAACATATCAAACTTTAACTGTTCATCGTTATGAATATAATCTGTAACAATGCGAACAATTCGGTAATCGTGATCTAGACTCTCAAGCCAAATCTCATTCTTGGCCCCTTGTAACATAATGGGATTATAACCCTGTTCCGTAATAAAATAATGTAACAACTTCATGACTGTTTCATCATGCGCTGTAATTCCTACTTCATTCATACTTTTTCCTCCTCTACTCTTCCTGTTTTAACTGCTCTAAAATATTGGTAAAACAAGGTGGTAATTCACTATCAAATTCCATATATTCCCCCGTTGTTGGATGAACAAATCCTAGCGTTTTTGCGTGCAAACACTGACCGGTATTATCAAATTTTTTCCGCCGACCATACACAGGATCGTTAACAACTGGGTGGCCAATATAATTCATATGAACCCGAATCTGATGAGTCCGTCCCGTTTCTAAACGTAGTTCAATCAAGGTAGCCCGTTTATAACGTGCCAATACTTTAAAATGGGTAACTGCATCTTTACTATTGGTTGCGGTAACGGTTTGTTTTTTACGATCATGAGGATCACGACCAATGGGCGCATCAATCGTCCCAGTATCATTGAAAATCACACCCCAGACTAGGGCATAGTAAATCCTAGTTGTCGTCTTTTCTTCCAACTCACGCGCCAACACTTCATGGGCCCGATTATGTTTCGCCACCATTAATAAACCCGTTGTATCAGCGTCAATACGATGAACAATTCCCGGTCGGAATTCTCCATTTACATCGCTCAAATTCTTCGCATGGTAAACAAGGCCATTAACCAAAGTACCATGGGTATTTCCAACCGCCGGATGAACAACCATGCCATTTGGCTTATTCACGACGATCACATCATCATCTTCAAAAACGATATCAAGATCCATCGCCTCAGGAGTTGCCGTTAACTGGGGTTCCTGATATTCTTTGACCACGATTCGATCCTGTTCTTTTACTAAATAACTATTCTTTACTACTTGATCATTGACCAAAATATAGCCCTCCTTCAGCATTCGTTGCACTTTACTTCGACTATATTGTAATTGGATCATTAAATATTGGTCCAACCGCATCCGATTTTCAAGCTGTTCTACGATAATTTCTCTCATGCTTCTTTCCTCCTCATCGTTTCAACGATCATCAAAGCAACCGCTAGGACAATACACATATCGGCAATATTAAAAACCGGAAAATGATACGCACCAAACTGGAAAGCGAGATAATCTACGACATATCCACGGAAAATCCGATCTCCCAAATTTCCAAGTACGCCACCAATCAATAGTCCCATCGTTACCTTAGATAAGCCCGTTAACTTCTTTTGATCGATAAATAAATAATAAATCATTCCTAGAAAGAAAAATGTAACTATAATTAAAAACAGACGATTGCCACTAAATAAATTCCAAGCTGCCCCAAAATTATGAACATGAAGAAGTTCAAAAAAATGCGGTATCATCACCTGACCACGTTGGTATGGTAGAAAAGAGAAAACAAGGGCTTTAATGCCTTGATCCACTCCAAAGACAAGCATACTGATGATAACTATTACATTCATAAATTTCACCTAATTCATTATACCAAAAAATGATTGGTTTTCAAAATCCAATCATTTTTCTTAATATCCTGCGCAATCAATGACAAATGGTCGTTCGACAATCGAGTCACAAATCTCCTTCATCGTCATTCCACTTTCGGTTTTTTCCTGGACAAATCCTTTTAGTCGTGATACGTCTTTATTGAGTAAATATGGATGAAATACAAAAACAGCTGGGACATCCTCGATTTTGATATCATGTATCATATAGGCACATAATTCAATTAATTGTTCAATCTTGTAATCGAACAAAAATGGATTTGCTTTGACAATCGCCATAATTTGCTGATCCGTACAACCTAAGATGTGTAAAAAATTGACATATGGACGGGCCTCAAAATCAAACGTATCAATCAACAATTGGTTCATGCGCATGAGTTTAATTACTTCCTGCTCGGTCATTCCTATTTCCAGTAAACATGTTAGCATAACTTCTCCCCCTATCTAATTTGGAACGATACTTCTACTACTAATACTGCCAGGAATATTGAAAAAAGTATTTCTGGTTACTCCATCAATACTTCCCCATTATTATACCAAAAGATAGCAAAATTCAAAGCTTTTTCAGGAAAAAAGTGAAGAAAAAAGCCAATTACTTGTCTTAAGTTTACTTAATTTTTCTAAGGGCAAACAAAAAAAAGAGATTATGCGTTTTCTACAATCTCTCCTGTCATACTCCAAGTTTTCACATCAGTAATTTTTACGGGAACAATTTGCCCGATAAATTGTTTGCTCCCCGTAACATTTACCAGCTTCATCGTATCGGTATATCCCATCAACATTTCGGCATTATTTTCACTAGAACCTTCTATTAATACGGGAACAATTTTTCCAAGATAAGCTTCATTGGCTTTTCTTGAATACCCATTCACTAAATCATTTAATTCGTGTAATCGTTTTTGTTTGACCTCAAGCGAAACATCATCCAGCATCTTAGCAGCCGGAGTTCCAATTCGTGGGGAAAAGATAAAGGTAAAAGCAGAATCATAAGCACAAGCCTTGACAACTTCCAACGTATCTTGAAAGTCCGCTTCAGTTTCGCCAGGAAAACCAACAATGATATCAGTCGTAATTGCTGAATAAGGAAGGGCTTGTTTTAATTTATGAAACAATTCTAAATAACTTTCCTTGGTATACCTTCTGCCCATCAGTTTCAAAATACGATTTGATCCACTTTGTAATGGAAGATGAATATAAGGCATCACATTATCATAACGCGCAATTACCCGAATCATATCATCACTAAAATCCCATGGATGACTGGTGACAAAGCGCAAGCGTTCGATACCTGTTTTTGCAACCTCTTCTAATAAATTGGCCATCGTATAATCAATCTTTAAGTCTTTCCCATATGCATTGACATTCTGTCCTAATAACGTTACTTCTTTGTAACCTGCATTTATTAATTCTTTTACCTCTTCAATAATAAAGTGTGGTTTCCGACTACGTTGCTTTCCCCTGGTATAAGGAACAATACAGTAAGTACAAAATTTATCACAACCATACATAATATTGACCCAGGCCTTATAAGGATGATCTCGTTTCACAGGAACATTCTCGATAATATCACCTTCGATACTAAGAACATCGACATTTAACTTCTTCGTTACCATTGCTTCTTTTAAGATTCGTGGTAACTGATGAATATTATGAGTCCCAAAAACAACATCTAACCAGCGATATTTTTCTAATATCTCATCAACCACACTCTCTTCTTGGGCCATACAACCACAAAGTCCAACCATCATCTCCGGTTTGGTCTCTTTCATATGTTTAATGCGTCCAATCATCCCAAATACTTTATTATGGGCATTTTCCCGAATGGCACATGTATTTAGTAAGATAAGATCAGCCTCTTCCATTGAACCTGCTTCAGTAAAACTCATATCTTCTAAAATCGCTTTGATATTCTCGGTATCATGTTCATTCATCTGACACCCATATGTTTTTACATAGTACTGCCGCCCACGACCAAGTTCCACCAAATCATGAGTAATAATATAATCATTCGTTTTCGTTACAACCTCTTTTTGCGTTCTTACTTTAGCTTCTTTTAAATTTGGTAACTGCATATTTACACCAACTTTCGATATTGATTGTATCATAATCAGCTAAGAATAAGCAAGTCTAAGCAAGAAAAAAGAATATTCTTTCCAGATTTAAAAACCGTGTTAGAATATTCTTATCAAGTAGTAAGATAGCGGTAGCAATCAATAATGACTCTACTTCGTTCATAGTAGAAAAACTGCATATCTATTCCAAGATCACCTTATAAAAGTTTCTCTCTAATTCCAGCCACCTTCTTTGAATACTGAGAATTAAACAGCTTGACATCATCACAATCTCCACTAGACAAATACCCTAAAAAGAAAAATTGAAAATGAAGCCAAGTACTAATTCCTGTAAAGTAACGAATTAAATCCTGAATCTCCTCATCATTGTCCTCATCCGTACCTTGTCCCACCAGGACAAGAAAAATTTGTTTTCCTTGAAAATAATCATGGTGATAAAAAGGAAAACATCGATCAAGCATAGTCTTTAATCCACCAGGAATACTACTCATATAAATTGGACTAACAATGACAATTTGATCAGCACTTTTCAATTTGTCATACACTACTTTTGTCATATCATCTTTAAGTACACAATCATGTTCTAGTTTATTGATACATTTATGACACCCTGTACAATTTTTAATTGTCCATTCTGATAAAGAAAGAACTTCATCTATATCACTAATAAGATCATTTACTATTTGATCACAATTTTTTTTACGAGTACTTCCATTTATAAATAACCGCATACTATCATCTCCTTAGCACTCAACATTTTTAGTATAGCAAAGAAATAATCTAATCACAAGAAAAAAGCATCACTTTATCGTGATCCCATTTTTAAAATAAACGGTATGTTTTTCGTTGTGTATTCTGATACTTCTGATAATAAGCTTGAATGAATGGTTCTACCTGACGAATATCATAAGATGCCGTATTTCCTACCATTGCTAAATCAATTCCTAAACCATGCATGATATGATTTAAATTTTCCGTTGTGCCCTCAAACAATTGGCTCCATACTTCCTTACCGTTCTGGGGCATTTGGAATAGATGTTCAGCTACAATTGAAGAGATCAATTCTCGAAAAGCTGGTAGTTCATAGCAAAAAGCCCGACAATCCCTATCCCTTGTTTCCTCATAAGAACGCAACCATTGATTGTTTTGGTTATAACGCGCATATTCTGGGGTTCTGATCGCTTTTTCTGAAAAATCATTAAGATGTAATCCACATTCCTTACAAAACATTAAATACTGACCAAATAACAATTGAAGATAATTCGCACGAATCGAAGACAAGAAATATCCTGATACGGTATTAAGATTAGATTGTGAAGTGATTACATCTTCTAAGATCTGGTATAAACCTTCGATTGCGATTCCTTCGCCTGGATACGCTTCTACCAATACCCGAGCATCTTGGGTCACAATCCCGGGTAGTCCCCACTGAAAGAATCCATCAAGTACCTCGATTGCTACCTCCCTAGGAAGCATGACACATTGCGTTTCTGTTTCAATCTCTTGACGATCTACATATTTTAAAGCACACATATTAATATCATCAATACATTCACTTAAATGATGAGACTGGTATTGGTTCTTTAGATAACGAACAACATCCCATTTTGAATACTGAATCACTTCGACAATTTCATTAAAGTCCAAATCATAAATGGCTAACATCCGTGCATCATATGGAAGCTCTTCATTCTCAAAACAAGATCGATAATTTTGATAGATTTCAATCGCAACGGTATCACAAAAGGCAAGATGGGAATCTTCACCCTCAATTCCAAAATCACTTAGCTTATTAGAAATCATAATACTATAATGATTCCCCGCTTGATCCGTAAATTCATAATCAAAAAAATCGGTTGGACGAGTTCCCATTTCCATCGCTAAAGTAAGACAATCGATATTCCCTTGGTGAACCTTACGATATTCCGTCTTAATCTCAGGATGGTTCTTAATATATTGTTGTATAACTGATTCAAATTGTTCTTTTCCAATTACTTCTTTTTCCATAGTTACCCTCTTTCGCTGTCTTATTCTATCACAAGAAGGAAAAAAGAGCAATAGCCCTTTATACTTCTTGAATGACAATTAAAATCATTGGTTTACATTCTGTTTCACGATATAAATACTTTCCTAATTTATCACGAATACCCAATTTTATCTTATTAAAGTTCGTATATCCCGGTTTTAATTGCTCGAGAATGACTTCCCTAGAAATCTTTTCCGCCTCTTTCATAATGTCATTATTTTCTTTGACATAGATAAATCCCCTGGTTAAGATCTCTGGACCAGCTAGTATTTTTTTTGTCTTTTTATCAATGGTTGCACTTACTAATACAACACCATTATCACTTAATAATTCCCGGTCTTTTAATACTAACTCCCCAACATCACCAACAGTTTTCCCATCGACTAATATATCATCGATTTTCATTTTTGTTTCCTGTTTTGATAATACCCCTTTTTCAAAGGTAGCAACTTGCCCGTTTAATTTCAAAAGAATATTCTCCTCAGGAATTCCCACTGCAAGGGCGAGTTTGGCATTTTCAACTTGATGACGGTATTCACCAATCACTGGAAAATAATATTTCGGCTGCATCAAGTCGATCATCATCATTAAATCTTCCCCCGATGCATGATGATCTAAGTACTTCTTTGACGATAAGATTGTTAAATTGGCTCCAATTTTAGCAACTTTATCATAGATATGAGTCGCACTCTTCTCCATTCCTTCATAGACTGGGGAAGCAAATACAACTGTATCTTCTGGTTTGATATGAATAAATTTATCATATCCTTTGACAATCCGTTTCATATTAGAGAATGGTTTTTCTCGTTCATCACTAATTAATACGATAATTCCCTCATCATTTACATGCCGAATTCCAAGAAGGCGTTTTTTATCAAAATTCATATATCCCATGTCGATCGCTTTGTTAACCGTTGTCTCTAACCGTTTACCAAGAATGACTACTTTACGATCTGTCTTCATTACAACATCAAATAATTCTTGAATTCGATGAACCTGAGCCGCTAAAATATTGATCAGGATACGGCCATCATGGCGATTGATCATTTCACTCATCACGGGGGCAATTCGATGTCCTGGACTTGTATACCCTTTTCGTGGGGCATACAACGATTCACTTAGAAGGCAAAGAACACCTTGTTTTCCGATATAAGCCAATTTTCCAATATCTGTCTTATACTTTCCAATCATCGTTGGATCAAAAATAAAGTCCCCTGTATAGACAATTGCACCATCTACAGTATTTAAAACATATCCTACCGCATCCGGTACAGAATGCGTTACACTAACGGGGAAGATACTGTTTTTACCAAATTTAATTTGACGATGTGGTGTCACCTCAACCAATTGTTTGGTACTAAGTCCCTCTTCTCTTAATTCTTCCTTTATCATTTCTAGTGTAAACGTCGTTCCATAAACTTTTACTTGTTTTAATTCTTTTAACATATCAGGAATTGCTCCCATATGCTTATCATGACCATGGGTAATAAAAATACCCTTGATTCGTTTTTCATTTTCTTTTAGATAATCATAGTTTGGAATAATATAATCGACTCCAAGCATAAAATCATCCGCATATTTTAGTCCGGCATCAAATACAAATAGATCTTTGTCAACTTCGACAATGTACATATTTTTCCCATTTTCATTTAAACCACCAAGACCAAATACTTTTATTTTACTCAATTTTTATACTCTCCTTTCTGTTTGTTTTTAATCATATTTATAAAAAGACTAATACATTATATCAAATATTTATGTATTAGTCCAATTTTATTTTTAACTGATTCGTTTCCACATGTAGACTGTAATATAGGGTTGAACAATGGAAGCTTCCTTATCGGCAGTATTCCCCCATACTTGAGTAAAATGATTAAATGATCCGCCATTACTTACACTGGCTGATTGAACGGTATAGGTTGCCGCTCCAAAGCCACCAAAATAATTAGCGGCCTTAAATCCAATGGAATACATATCACTTCCCGTCGATCCAACAGCTGCAGCAAGACTTCCATTTTGGCTGGCTCCACTTCCATGTGCGTGTTTCACAGTCAAGGCACCACCAGTTTTCTCAGGCGTATTAAATTCTCCTTGGGTTGCATCCACCCCAGCTAAAGTGCGACCATTCCCATAAGCTACCCAGGTTCCTCCGACTAGTTTACCAGGATTGGTCAGATCAACCGTAATATAAATGCTCCCTACTGGATAAACTTTATTTAAAAAATTCTTTTGATCGTTGCGTAACGTCGTGATCATCGCTGTCAATTGTTCATTGGTATAAACGGGACCAGCAGCCTTAATGGAAGGAATTACTTCAACCGCACTAGAAAAAGTCAGGGCTACTTTGATTCCCACTATCATGACTATACTTGTTAGTAAATAAACCATCCATGAAAGATATCGCCTTTTTTGCTTCATATTCAGTCCTCCCCTCGTTTATTAAGCCGTTCGTTTCCACATATATACTGTAATATAGGGTTGTAAGACCGTAACCGCTGTATCAGCAGTATTCCCCCATACTTGGGTAAAGTGATTAAAGCTTCCACCTCTATGAACCCCACTATAATGAAGACTATACATGGCTGTTCCAAAACCACCGAAATAATTAGCGGCTTTAAATCCCAAATTAATAGGATTAGAATCGGTTGAACCAATCGCTGCAGAAAGCGTTCCGTTTTGGCTCGCCCCATTTCCATGATTATGCGTTACCACTTTCGCTCCACCTGTTTTCTCAACTGTACTAAAATCAGTTTGCCCAGTATCTACCCCAACCAATGTTCGACCAGTTCCAAAGGCTTCCCAAGTTCCACCAAAAATAGTCCCTGGATTGGTATTACTCGTACTAATATAGATTCGGCCAACGGGATATGTTTTATCGATAAAATTCTCTTGATGTTTGATTAATTCATCAGCAAAGATCGTTAATTCCTCATTGGTATAGACAATATCAGCAGCCTCCACCGCCATCAGCATACGATCTTGACTGGTAAAAATCGTAATAATCTGAATTCCCAATACCATTACCAATAGTAATAATCCCATGACGATAAACCGTCCTATTTTCTGTTCTATTACGTTCATAATTCACCTCATTGCTAAGCCGTTCTTCGCCACATATATACCGTAATATAAGGTTGTAGTAGCGATAATTTGGTTTGATTCGTATCCCCCCATACTTGGGTAAAATGATTAAAACTTCCCCCGGAATAAAAATTAGAGCCATGAACAGTATAGGTAGATGTACCAAAGCCACCGAAAAAATTGGCCGCTTTAAATCCCATATTAACAGTCTTAGAATCGGTCGAACCAATCGCTGCAGAAAGCGTTCCATTTTGACTCGCCCCACTCCCATGGGCATGACTAGCCTCTTTGATCCCCCCTGTTTTATTGACACTATTAAATTCTGATTCACTACTAGATACCCCCACTAGAACGCGACCCTTTCCATAAGCTTCCCAGGTCCCACCAAAAACTGTTTTAGGATCGGTATCACTTATACTTATATAAACACTCCCCACTGGGTATGTTTTTCCTAAAACAGAATCCCGTTTACTAGTTAGATCATCGAGAATCGCCGATAATTCCTCATTGGTATAAACCCGACCTGATTCATCGATTTTATTTAATAATTCCTGTTTACTCTTATCCAAAACCGTTTTGCGCGTACTCATCAAAGTCAAAATTTCAACAATTAAGAAAATCGTTAAAATTAAAATCGGATATAATATACCACTTACAGCAAATCCCTTATTATTTAATCTCTTCTTTAGCGGCATTCCTCCACCCCTATTCTTTATATTATTATACCTATTTTCGGAGAATGACGCAAGTATTTCCCCTTGATTAAATTCGATTATAAAATTGTAATCCTCCTCATTGGAAGTACCCACGTTATAAAAAAAAGATAACTTAATTGTTATCCTTCAAAAATTCAATTGCTTTACGCATCTTTTGATCGTATTTTACCATATCCATTCCACCAAATAGTTTTAAGAACTCATCTTTTTCCATTTGATATTTTTTAGCAAGTGCTTCTGCTTCTTTGGATGCATCATCCTCACTAATTTCAATTGATTCTAGTTTAGCAATTTCTTCTAGTATTAAACGTGCCATAATTCGTTTAACAGCTTCTTCTTTCATTTGCTCACGAAGTGCTTCTTCATCAGAATTGGTAAACTGATAAAACTGCGCCAAGGTCAAACCTTGCATCTTTAAGTTTTCTTCATATTGTTTTAAAATCCGATCGGTTTCATCATGAATCATCGCTTCCGGAATATCTACTTCTGTTTCTTTAATCACCGCATCTAAGACATCATCGATAAACTTATTATCAGCTTCCATTTCCTTACGATCTTTCATCATCTTCTTTACTTCTTTTTCAAGGGTTTCTTTTGAATCTACCCCTTCCATTCCTAAATCAGCAAAGAAGTCAGCATTCAATTCTGGAATAATGGTTTCTTTTACTCCTTTGATGGTTACTTTAAATGTTGCTTTTGCCCCTTTTAAATCTTCACTATGATATTCTTCTGGGAAAGTAACCTCAATTTCCTTTGTCTCACCGGTTTTCAACCCAATTAATTGTTCTTCAAAGCCAGGAATAAATGTATTTGATCCAATCTCTAAAGCATAGTCAGTTCCTTTTCCACCTTCGAATGCAACCCCATCTTTAAATCCTTCAAAATCGATCGTTGCAGTATCCCCTTCTTTAATAGCGCCTTCTTTTTCAGCAGTTTCTGCATAACGATTACGCATCTCCGTAATTGTCTTATCGATCTCTTCTTTCGTTACTTTAACCGAATCCTTCTTTACTCCTAATCCTTTATACTTCTTTATTTTAACCTCTGGTTTTAACGTTAATGTAAATAGGAATTCAACTCCATCAGCACCAATATTCTTTACTTGAATTTCTGGTTGAGCAACAATTTCTTCATCTTTATTTTCTGCAATCATCGCCTCATAAGCATCTTGTAACACAATATCAGCAGCATCAAAATAAAGTGACCCTTCTCCATATTTCTTCATAAATAATTCTTTTGGCGCTTTCCCAGGACGGAACCCATCAATTTTTACTTTTTTATTGGCCTTTTTAAATGCAGTATCAAGTGCATCTTTCCATTCTTGACCTTCTACTTTAATCGTCAATTCTTTTGTATTCTTTTTCATCTAAACATCCTTTCTGATTACTTCCTTAGTATAACGTAAAATACAAGTTTTCGCAAGTATTTACCAAGAAATAGCAAAAAAGTTCGCTCCCTGAACCCTTAAGCAATTTCCATAATTTCAACTTGATAAGAGCCAGCAGGACTCTCAACTGTCACCACATCACCAACTTTGGCATTCATAATTGCCTTAGCAATTGGTGATTCATTCGAGATTTTATTCGAAAAAGGATCAGCCTCAGTACTTCCAACGATTGAATACTGTTCTGCCTCACCATCTTCAACATATTTGATGGTAACATCATTTCCGATGCTGACCCGATCAGTCGCCACTTTTTCCAAGATAACAGCTTTTTCTAGTAGCTTTTCAATCTCGACAATTCGTCCTTCGACTAAAGCTTGCTCATTACGAGCTGCATCATATTCCGCATTCTCACTTAAGTCTCCAAGTGCTCTTGCCTCTTTCAATGCTTCTATTACTGCTGGTCGTTTCTCTAATTTCAAAACTTCTAATTCTTTTTTCAGTTCATTTAAACCAGTTTCTGTTAAATATATTTCTTTTGTGTTTGACATCATATTCACCTCAATTTAATTTCTTTTTTAAGCCCACAAAATAATACTACAAATCTATGACTTTGTCAAATCGGATTTTCATTCTCATTTATGATATGTCATTTCTCCCGTTTTATGCGCATCATCGATACTTTAGATACCGCTTTTGGAACTTTGATTCGAACAAGTTGTAACGGATGGTTTACAACATCAATTAATGCTCCCGTATCATCGTAAATATCCGTTAGTTCAAACGTCACTGTTTCTCCGTTAGGACCAAAAATTTCAACTGGCATTCCTCGTTTAAAATAATTCCGTTCTTCAATGATCGCCTCACCACGCGCTACATCATAGTCAATTACGACCCCTAGAAAGTCCTGATTTGATAATTCGATTCGACCGTTATAATACTGTGCTTCCGGCCCGTAAGTTCCGTTAAAAAATTGAACCGTCGATTCCCGGTTGGCACAGTTCGTCAAAATTTGTTCATACGCTTCATTATATTCATAAGAATCAGGATTGGTACAATATTGATCAATTACCATGCGATAAATACTGACAATGGTAGCAATATAGTAAATAGAACGCATTCGGCCCTCTATTTTAAATGAGGCAATCCCAAGATCGATCATCGTTGGTAAAACACAAAGCATCGATAAATCTTTGGTACAAAAGGTAAATGGCCTTTCCCCTTCTAAGTGAATGCCTGCCTGATCATATAAATCAAAATCCCAGCGGCAAATCTGACTACAACCACCACGATTGGCATCCCGGGCTGTTAAAAAATTCGATAGGACACAACGTCCACTATAAGAAGCACACATTGCCCCATGAATAAAACATTCAATTTCAATTGCCACCTGGTTTTGGATCGCTTCTATATCGCTTTTTGAAGCTTCACGCCCCAATACTACCCGACTCACTCCACATTGTTTCCAAAAACGCACTGCTTCATAGTTAAGGGTTGACTGTTGTGTCGATAGATGAATTTCAAGTCCCAGTTTTTGAGCCAGTGGGATAATGGCAGGATCACTGATAATAATCGCATCCACTTCACATGCCCTTAAGTGGTTTAGATACTCCTCTAGCCCATCTAAATCACCATTATGCATGACTATGTTTACTGTTACATAGACCTTTTTTCCGCGCTCATGAGCAAAGATAGCCCCTTCTTTCATTTCATCCCAAGAAAAATTGGTCGCATTGGCCCGTAGACCAAAGGATGGACCTCCTAAATAAACGGCATCTGCTCCATATAAAATGGCGATCTTTAACCGTTCTAAATCGCCGGCGGGCGCTAATAATTCTGGTTTATTTTTCATACTTTTTCACCCTAAAAATCGTTTCTTTATAAAAGAAGCCCTTATCAGTATTATGTTCACATAACAGATCGACTTCACTTTCTAATGTCGTAACATTCGCTTGATTCACTTCCCTAAATTTATCTAAAATAGGCCCCCACGTTTCGCTTGGTAAAAAGGCAAAGTTACAAAGTCCATAATCAATACCCGCTTGTTCTAGCACAAGCTTTTCTGATAGACCATTTAAAATATGAGCTGAATATACCTGAGTACCCAGTTGATCATTGACAATCGGATACGTTCGTCCCTCTTTCTTTAGTGTATAACGCGTTTTATCTACAGGGAAAGAAAAGGTCTTCTGGTAATTCGTAACCAAGTGTCGTTTCGAAACAAACATCGGGATATAACCAAATACTAAAACGATAAGGGGCATGGTTACCTGATTCCTGATTGCCTCTATTTCAGCCAAGGTAATTTCACTAGAAAGACAAGCCCCTAAGACTCCATGATTCTGCCAAAATCGACAAGTATCATAATTGGTTGTCATATGTTCCTGGTGCCAGATCAGATTATGCTTACAAAGTCCCCTTTGTTTGAGCTGAACTAAGGCAACATCATAGTAAAAGATCCCGGCAATTGGTAACTTATTTAACGAACTTAATAACGTCTTTAACGGTTCTAAATCAGCATCATGCATATTCTTATTTAACGAGACAAATAATTCTTTACCATCAACAAGTCCGCTTGAAATGATTTCTTCCACTTCAGCTAGCGTAACATATCCAGAAAAATTAGTACTAAAGCCCGCTATTCCTACAAGATAGGCATCCGCTTGCGAAAGAGACGCCATCATCTCCTTACTATCAACCATAGCAATTAATTTCATACGATCACTTCCACTGATCATCATTATATCAGATTTTACCCCAGGGATAAAGAAAATAACTCATCTTTTGTAATAAAAGAGACTTGAGTTATCCCTTACAATCGATTTGATAAGATTCTCATATGTTGCGATTTCTAACACTTCACTTAACATTCCAGTTAAGTGGAGAGTCAACCTTTATCACCAAAAAAGAATGATTTGTCCCGTAAATTTCCTGTTTCCTAACCACATTATATCAAAAAATACGACTTAGACTATCGTATTTTTTGATAAACTTGACTGCGTATCTGATCTTGTAATCCTTGGATCTCCTCTTGATTCTCTTCCTTCTCATGGGTAAGAGTCGTAAGTGTGACATGGGGATTGGCCGCATATAGGATCTCGGTAAACGATGCTCCCGCTAACGCCATCTTTTGCATGACAATTTGAATATCATTATCATAACCGCCACCTTCTAGCATTCCACTTTCTCCAACCAAGACATACCCTCGTGTTTCTTCATAGTAACGTTCTAGTTCTTCCCGCGAAAAAGGATTAGATAAAACTGGTTTTCCATGTGAATAACGATTTGGATCATCAGTTCCAACCCCGGGAATAATACTTGGAATCTTGGCTCCATCATAATCAAATTTCACATGGCACCCAAAATTAACAGGACAGTACCCTTGATCAGCATTCCCATTACGAAGATGAATCGTTCGTACACTGCTTCCAATTTGATAACCACCACGACGTAAAGCGTAGGTCTTGGCCATTACCGCCATCGCTTTATAATATTCTTGAAGATTCGAATTTACTGGGTCCCCACACTCAATATATAAAACCCCCATGATATAATCTTTCATATCCGTATCAACCAACAACTCTTTATTGTAGACCTTCGTCAATTGAACACGAATATCATCTTCAAAACTAGTCTCTTCTAACATTGAATTCCGAGCATTACTTAATACAAAATCAACTCGTTTTAACTTTTCTACTAACGTCTCTTTTGATTCTCTATTAAATGATCTTGGTAATGATTGTATGGCATCTAAGCTATAGTATAGTTGCTTTAATTCTGTTTTGGTACCTGTCGCAATTACCGTTTCAACTTGATGATGAATTTGTTCTTTTAATGTGTTAACTTCAGTTTCTTGTATGAACAACTCATCTACCAGTTCCTCATGGAAGTCTGGATTCGCATCCACCCGGTTTAACGTATCACCAAAAGAAGGAGTTCTAGCTTCTAAAACATGCGTTGCCTGAGCATGAATACCACCAGTAAACAACAAAGCAATGGCTGCATATACTTTTAATTTTCCAAATTTCATGGTTTTCCTCCTTTTTACAATTTTAATATCGTACCATATTGAAAAGGCCAGCGTCAAGTATGCTTTGATTACTAGAAAAAAAGATTAGCACATGATACTAGTACCTGTCAAGTACTCACTAAATAAAAAGATAAATTAATTTGAATATTTTAGTCGATACTGTACGGGTGACAAGTATCCTAATTTCTTTTGGATACGTTCGTTGTTATACCAATGAACGTATTTTTCTATTTCTTCTTTTGCTTGTTTTCTTGTTAACTTATGAAATTGACACAACCATTCATGTTTCAACTGCATAAACCAATTTTCAATCGGACAGTTTTCCCAACAATGACCTCGATGTGACATACTCCTAGTAAATCCCATGTTATTTGCTAGTTCTACATATTCATAGGCAAAGTATACTGAACCTTGATCCGTATTTACAATTGCATCTTCCCCTGGTTTTAAAC
>CAJTRV010000013.1 GCA_910578855.1 uncultured Bacilli bacterium | reverse complement strand
CGGGCTCATATTCAACCGGAAGAACATGGTTTGGAAGTGACAATGCCAGTTTAGACGCTTTTTATGAATAGGTATATTTTAAGATGATTTTCAGTGATTTTCTAATAGTTTAAAACCAGCATCAATGTGGTGCTGGTTAATTTTATCATTATGGTAATTATAGATTACTCTTTTTATTAATATTATTATAGTAAATTCCCTGATAGGTGTCCCGTCTTTTTAATTCTTTGTCGATATCATTTATGACGACAAACTTTTTTAAAAGCCAATTGGGAGTAATGAGATCTTCGCGTTTGGGATCTCCTGTAATTCGATGAATGACAAACTCAGGATTTAATCGTTCTAATTGATCACAGACAATTTCAATATATTCTTCTTTTGTTAATATAGAAAAGGGAGCTTTCTGGTAATAGGTTGCAAGTGGGGTATCAGTTAAGACACTGAGCATATGAATTTTAATTCCTTGGATATCAAATTGGTTTAAATAATTGGTAGTAGCAATCATCATTTCTTTTGTTTCATGTGGTAGTCCATTGATAATATGGACTACCACATTGATGTTTCTCTTTCTTAGTTCTTTTACTGCTTGTTCAAAGCAAGTGAGAGAATGACAACGATTAATTAAAGCTGATGTTTTAGGATGAATGGTTTGGAGGCCCAGTTCAACGGTCAAATAAGTTCTTGTTGCTAGTTCTTCTAAATAGTCATAACAATCATCACTGATTGCATCTGCTCTTGTAGCAATCGAAAGACCAATGACATTTTCTTGGTTTAAGATTCGTTCATATTTATCTTTTAGTTCAGCTACAGGAGCATAGGTATTCGTTCGGGCTTGAAAATAGCCAATGTATTTTGCTTGGGGCCATTTTTGTTTCATCATTTTCGCAACAGTATGAAATTGGTCAACTAGGTCATCTTGTTGATTGCCAGCAAACTCACCACTACCTAGTTTCGAACAATAGATACAACCACCATAACCTGATACGCCATCGAGATTGGGACAAGTGAATCCACCATTCAGACTTATTTTACAAATCTTGGTTTGAAACTGTTGTTTATAAAAATAATCAAGGGTATAGTAGCGTTTGAATCCCTCGGTATGTCGATATTTGTTCATATTTCTCACTTCCATCTCTGATTATAGCATACATTGTGATAAAAATGAGGTAAATTATGGGAAAAATAGGGAAAATGGTTTATATCTTAGGGGAAGTTTGCTATAATGATGGTGGAGGTAGAAAAGGATATGAAGAAAAATGATTTAACAAAAGTAATAGGAATTAGTTTTTTAGTATTTGTTGTGTTATCATGGATTATCAAAGCAGGATCTTATTCAAGTGGTGTGTTTACAGCCGGTGAGTTATCACCTGTTGGAATATATGACATTGTTAAGATTGTCTTAGGAATTTTTGGTAACTATACAATTTACGGTATTATCTTCTTATTGATAGGGGCTCTATATGGGGTAATGAATAAAACAGGTGTTTATTCTGATATGATAAAGAAGTTTACAAAACATTCAAAAGGATCAGAAAAACGTTTCTTAGTTCTATCAATTGTTTTATTTGCAATCTTAGGTTCTATTAGTGGATTTAATATTGCACTATTTATTATTGTTCCATTCTTTGTAGCTGTAATTATGTCATTGGGATACGATAAATTAACAGCCTTACTAGCAACAGTCGGATCGATTATTGTTGGTAATATTGGATCAACTTATGGATTTGAGATTAGTGGGTATTTAAATTTATATTATGGATTAAAGGTTCATGGAGATATTATTACAAAGGTAATATTCTTAGCTATTTTAATTCTCATTACAATTTTATTTGTAACGCAACATGCGAAATTGCAAAAAGTTGCCGCTCCAAAAAAGAAGGCAACAAAAAAAGCAAAGAAGGATACCAAAGAAGAAAAACCAATAGCAGCTGCCAAATTAGATATCCCTCTTTATGAAGTAGTAGAGAATAAAAAGAAAAAAAGTGTTGTACCACTCGCAATTGTTTTGGTTCTTACATTTGTCGTATTAATCGTTGGTTTATATAATTTTAAATATGCGTTTAATATCGATTTATTCGAAGATCTCTATACATCTGTAACGACTTTTAAAGTAGCAGATTTTCCAATTTTCCAATACTTAATGGGATCAATGAATCCGTTTGGAGCATGGAATTTAGGTGAGATTGGGTTTGTACTTGTCGTTGCTTGTTTCTTAATTGGATGGCTTTATAGCTTAAAAATGAAAGATATTTTAGGAGCAATGAAAGATGGTATGAAAGAAATGGTGTGGGTTGCTGTGATTGCCATTATCGCCAACATTATTATGTACTTAGTGTTACCATCTTCATCAACTGGAATGCATTCTAATATTTATATTACAATGAGTGACTTTATTCTTGGTTTAACCAAAGGATTTAACTGGTTAACAGCGGGTCTTAGTGCTTTCTTAGGAAGTTTCTTCTACAATGATTTTAAATATTTAATTGATGCAACTTCAGCTACGATGGCAACGATGAATACCAATGCAGCAACCTATCCTGCTTTGGCGTTGTTATATCAAGCAATTCATGGAATTGTGATGTTAGTAGCTCCAGTTAGTTTAATGTTAATGGCAGGACTTGCATACTTAAAGGTATCATTCAAAGAATGGTTCCTCTATATCTGGAAATTCCTATTACAACTTCTTATCATAACAGTACTCGTACTTGCTATTGTACTAGCGTTCGTTTAATTGTTATACTTAGAAAGAGGCTTCGGCTTCTTTTTTTTCTTTAAGAATGATTGTTTCCTTGTAAAGTCTTATCAATTGGTTGAAAAAGAATGGTATTTATAATATAATGGTAATGGTGATAGAATGGAATATATGCAATATATCATAATTATTATTATTTTGTTAATTATCGCAATTGCAATTGCTAAATCAAAGAAAAAAGACTTCAAAATTGAAGCCAATAAATTAGTTGAGTATCTAGGAGGACGTTCTAATATTTTAGCGTATGAGTTTAATCAATCACGCTTTGTTGTGACACTTGGCAATGTTGATATTGTCAACAAAGAAGGAATCCAAAAACTAGGTGCCAAAGGAATTGTCGAAATTGAGAATCAACTAAAGATTATTCTTGGTGATGATGCGAGGCAACTAAAAAAGTATATTGATGGATTAAAGTAGTCTTTCACGGAAAAGAGAATTCAGAAAATGGAATTCTTTTTTAATAAATGTCGATAAATGGCATAAAAACTCCATGGATTCCCATAATTCGACAAAATATGACATGAGCGCTTAGTAAGATGTTATTAGGAGGAACGACTATGAGTATCTTTGAAATCATTTTACTAAACACTATTTTAATTACTTTCCCACTTATTTTTTATCTTTTCTATCTTGCATATAGTAAGAGTATGAAGAAAGAAGAGCATGATCTATTTTTAGATGTCGCATTAATTTCATCACTTTATTTTGCCTTACGATTCCAGTTGGATGATGATAGTTTTATCACCCTTCTATTACTTAATGTTCCGCTTTTAATTGCCTATCAACGAAATCGTAAGTTTAGTATCTTAGCTCTTACATTTATTATTGTAATGAAATATAATGAATTATTCGATTGGAATCTTATCATCTTATTATTAGAATACATGATTTATTATTTGCTTGCAAATATTGTCATTAAGCGTCGTGGGGCTAATTATTTATATTCTAATCTATTTTTACTTGTTAAGTTGATTATTTTTACGATTATGATTTATATTAGTCCAATTAATGAATATCAAGGTTTCTTTACATTATTGGTGTGGTATGGAATTTGTTTTTATGGGGTGGCATATTTTGTCGTCTTATTGTTCCATGAGGGAAATGAGATTATTAAGCTTCATATGACACTAAAAGAGATGGAACAGGATAAGCAAATTAAAACATCATTATTTAAGATTACGCATGAGATTAAAAATCCGATTGCAGTATGTAAAGGATATTTAGATATGTTTGATGTTAATAATGTCGAACATAGTAAAAAGTATATTCCTATTATTAAGGATGAAATTGAGCGAACACTATTATTATTACAAGATTTTTTATCAATGACACGAGTTTCGATTGAGAAAGATCAAATTGATGTCAATTTACTGTTAGAAGATGTTTTAGAAAGTTATCATTTATTATTACGGTCACATGATATAAAATTGGATACTGATTTGATTGATGATGAAATTTATATTATGGGTGATTATAATCGTCTTACGCAGGTATTTATTAATCTTGTTAAAAATAGTATTGAAGCAATTGGGAATAATGGTGCATTATCAATTACATGTCGTTTAGAAAAGAAGGAAATTGTGATTACTGTTCGGGACAATGGATGTGGAATTAGTCGCGAGGATATGAAACACATCAAGACGCCTTTCTTTACGACAAAACCCAAAGGAACTGGGCTTGGCGTGTCATTATCATATGAAATTATTAAAGCTCATGATGGAACGATTGATTATGAGTCAGAACTAGGACAAGGAACAACGGTAGCTATTCGCTTGCCAGTCTTAGATATTGTATAAAAAAGATATTAAGATGATTTCTTAATATCCATAATAACAGGTAGAATAATTGGCTTTCTGCCTGTTTTTTCATATATGTAACTTCCAAGCTTAGTTATTAAATCAGCTTTTACATCTGAGAAGTTTTTATTATTTTTTAAATTGGTAACAATTGATTTTTTACTAATCATTTCTAATTCTCTTAACAATTCTAAGTTATCGTTGACAAGTACGAATCCCCGGGTTGTAATATTAGGGGAGAGGAGTAATTTCTTCTTGTTGGGATCGATATTCGCAATCACAATGACGATTCCATCGTTGGCCATTACTTTACGATCACGCATGACAGAGTTGCCAATTTCTCCAATTCGTTTCCCATCGACATATACATCACCTGCTTGGATAATTCCCGCTCGTTTGATTTTTCCTTTGTACATTGATAATACATCGCCATTCCCTAAAACAAAGGTATTATTACGAGGAATATCACAATCAATTGCGATATCTGCATGACGTTTTAACATTCGATATTCACCATGAAATGGCATAAAGTACTTTGGTTTGATCAAGCGAAGCATCAGTTTTAATTCTTCTTCGCTGGCATGTCCTGAAGTATGAATGTCACTTAGTGAAGTGTTGGTATATACTTCGACTCCCCGCAAATATAATTTGTTGATTGTTCGTGAAATACTAAGGGCATTTCCGGGAATAGGACTTGAAGAGAAGATGACAACATCGTGATCTTTTAATTTGATCTGACGATGTGTTCCATTGGCAATTCGTGATAAGGCAGCCAGTGGTTCTCCTTGGGATCCAGTACAGAGAAGACATACTTTGCTATCAGGCAATTTATTTGCTTCTTCTGGGGTAATAAAGATCTCCTTATTTTTAATATATCCCCCTTGAATTGAGATATCAATATTGGTATCCATTGATCGCCCGAAGGTTGCAATCTTACGACCATTGCGTTTACAAGTGTCAACGATGTGCTTTAAACGGTAAATATTAGAGGCAAAAGTTGCAATAATAATACGACCTTGATATCTTGAGAAAATATCACTTAAGGCATTATCTACTTTCGATTCACTGGCACTAAAACCCTCGTTTAACGCATTGGTTGAATCGCTTAGTAATAATGTTACCCCACGGTTTCCAATCGCTGCCATTTTATGAATGTTGGCCATTGGACCAATTGGTGTCCAATCAAATTTAAAGTCGCCGGTGGTGACAATTCTCCCATTTGGCGTTGTAATACAAATTCCATGTGAATCAGGTATCGAGTGTGTTGTCCGAATAAATTCGACATCGATATTTTTGAATTTTACTTTGCTTCGTTCATCATAAGCGATTAAGTTTTTATATCTAATATTTCGCTCATCTAATTTCTTTCTAATTAAGCCAATGGCTTGGTTTGGGGCATAAATAACGGGGATTGAAACTGTTTGGAGTAAAAAAGGAATCCCTCCAATATGATCCTCGTGCCCATGCGTAATAAATAACGCTTTTATTTTCTTTTCATTCTTCTTTAAATATGTGAAATCAGGAATAACATAATCAATTCCCATTAATTCATTTCCTGGGAAGGTAATTCCTGCATCTGTTATAATAAGTTCATTTTCATGTTCTACACAGTACATGTTTTTCCCAACTTCACCTAATCCACCAAGGGCAAAAATCTTGGTGTCTTTGACCGGTTCATTGTTGTTAAATAATTTCATATTTCATCCTTTCATTATAATATTTATTTTTATTTTGATACCTAATTCAAACTTCTATTTTGATTTCTCTTCCATAGAAACATTTTTTCGTAAAAATCAACTATTTCATTATAAACTTTTTTTTTCTATTTGTCTAGTAGCGAACGATTTGCTATAATATATATAAGGGTGGTGGTAATATGAGAAATGAGGAAATGTTACGGAAAGTGTTACTGGAGTTTGCCCAACTAGGGATGCCCGAGCAATTTTTAAAACAGCTTCGGGATAAATATGCTGCGAATCCTCCTTTTCTCATGATTGTAACACCAGACGGGGAAATATACCATTATTTAATGAAACATAGTGAGAATCATTTTAGTGGGTATCAGCAATTTTATGAAGAGGTTTTACGAAAACAACAAATTTTCTTCGAACCGAATATTTTAAATGATTATAGGGAGCTTGAAAGCCATATTTTTAATCTTCCTTGTTTGATTTTTCGAACTTGGCTTGATCTTAGCAATTTTGAAATAATGTGTTATGCAGCAGTTCCAACCTTGACACCAGCTCAACAACAAGTAAAAGATGAAATTGATCAAATGTTTTTGAACCCAGAAAATAGTCATTTAGTAGATCGAGGAGAGCAAGGAGAAGTTTATATTTTAAATACCCCACTCACACATTTTTCTAGGGTACAAAAGGTTCAGCAAAGATGAAATAAATACTGGTAATTTCATCTTTTTTAGTGTAAAATGGGTTATATAGATAAGGTGATAAAATGAACTTTTTTAAAAAATTGAAAGAGACATTAACTAAAGATCATAAGACTGCTGAAGAGGTTGCTGTCTATGATAAGGGGTTAGAAAAAACACGGAAAGAATTTACATCAAAGTTAAATTTATTGACGATGAAGTATAATCGAATTAATGCTGAATATTTTGAAGAATTAGAAGAAATATTAATTATGGCGGATATTGGTGTTAATACTGTAATGGATTTTATTGATCAACTAAAGAAGCGAGTAAAAAAAGAGAATATTACATCGTCAGCAGCGTTAAAAGAGATCATTGTCGATGAGATGTTTATTATCTATGTCAATGGAGATATTATCGAGAACAAAATTCATTATCATTCTGATGGGCCAACGGTATTGTTATTTGTTGGCGTGAATGGAGTTGGTAAGACAACGACGATTGGGAAACTAGCTTACAAGTTACAACAAGAAGGTAAGAAAGTATTATTGGTAGCGGGAGATACTTTCCGAGCTGGTGCTGTTGAACAGATTCAAGAGTGGGGAAATATCACCGATTGTGAGGTTGTTATGAAAGCGGATGCTGATCCAGCTAGTGTGATCTATGATGGATTGGAAAAGGCAGTGGCCGAACAGTATGATGTTGTTTTAATCGATACTGCTGGTCGTCTTCAAAATAAAGATCATCTTATGAAAGAATTGGATAAAATGAATCGAGTAATTGGTAAAATGATTCCCGGAGCTCCTCATGAAACATTACTAGTTATCGATGCGACGACGGGACAAAATGGGATTAGTCAAGCCAAGAGTTTTAAAGAAATTACCGATATTACAGGAATTGTTTTATCAAAATTAGATGGAACAGCCAAAGGGGGAATTGTTTTAGCAATCAAAGAAGCTGTGGGTGTACCAGTTAAGTATATTGGTCTCGGTGAGAAGAAAACTGATTTAAAAGTATTTGATATTGAAAAATATATCTATGGCTTATTTAAGGATATTTAAGATGGATAATCGGATTTATATCAGTAATTTATATGATTATTATGGGATGTTGTTAACCGATAAACAGCAGGCTTATTTTGAAGAGTATTATTTCAATAATTTGAGTTTGGCCGAGATTGCAGAAAATTATGAGATTAGTCGGAATGCGGTTCATAAACAAATTAAGGAAACCGAGGAAAAACTACATTATTTTGAAGAGAAACTACAGTTATATCATAAGGGGAAACAAATAAAACAATTGATTCAAAATTTAGATCCTGCTTTGCAAGATCAAATTATCGATTGGATATAGGAATAAAGAATAAAAGGGTGAAATTATGTTTGGAGAAATTTTATACATTAGTGATACGGTTGCCCATATTAAAATACCAGATGGGACACCAGTTGCAACCAATCTAATGAATATGCATATTGTCTTTGAAGATGATAAAAAGAAAATTTTAGGAGAAGTAGAAGATATTAGTAAGGATATTATCAAAGTTCATTTTTTAGGAGAAATCGTCAATGGTAAATTTCTCGGTGGTGTTATTCGAAAACCAACGCTATCAGCTCATATTAGGATTATTGCTAAGGAAGAATTAGAATTAATTGTAGGACAAGATACATCTTCTAGTCTTCTTCTTGGGTATTCGCCACTTTATGATAATTTTCCGGTTCGGGTTGATATCAATGATTTATTTAGTAATCATATGGCGATTTTTGGGAATACGGGGAGTGGAAAATCATGCGGCGTAGCTCGTTTGTTACAGAATGTTTTTACCAATCCTCACTTGGCGCCATTTCGTTCTAATTTCTTTATTTTTGATGCTTATGGTGAATATCATAATGCTTTTAAAGCAATTGATCAAATTAATCCCAACTTTAATTTTAAATTTTATACGACTAATGTTAAAGAGATGGAAGGCGGAGAAATTTTACGGATTCCTTTGTGGCTCTTAGATGTCGATGATTATGCTTTATTATTAGGAGCCACGGAGCATTCCCAACTGCCTATTATTGAGCGAATGCTCAAACTAACAGCAATCTTTGCCGAAGATAGTGAAGATGCTCTTCAATATAAGAATCATTTAATCGCCAAAGCAATTATGATGATTATGTATACCAATCAGACGGCGATGAGTAAGCGAAATGATATTTTTTCTATTCTGTCGACTTGTTCGACACCACAATTTAACTTAGAGGCATCTGTGCAAGGGATTGGCTATACTCGAAAATTTCGTGAGTGTTTTATCGTTGATAAACAAGGAGACTTTGTCGAGAGTATTTTGGTAACAGAATATATCAGTGGATTTATCAATGAAGAGTTAGATAAATATGAAGCGCGAACTGTCAATCGGTTTACCTTGGTTGATTTAGAAAAAGCTCTTAATTTTACTCTAATAAGTGAAGGTTTACTACGAAATGAAAAATCATATGCGGATGCGATTACGCTAAAAGTTCGCCTTCATGCCTTGGTGATTGGGGAAAATGCTAAATTTTTAGAGTATCCTACCTTTATTACGGAGGAAAATTATATTGCTACCCTAGTTGGAAAAGATGGACGTAAAGCACAGATTATCAATTTTAACCTTGAGGATGTCGATGATTCTTTTGCAAAAGTTGTGACGAAGATTTTTGCGAAAATGTTGTTTCATTTTACAAAGAATTTACGACAACGAGCAGCAATTCCATTCCATTTATTTCTAGAAGAGGCTCATCGATATGTTCAAAATGATACTGATAAATATTTAATTGGTTATAATATCTTTGAACGAGTGGCCAAAGAAGGGCGAAAATATGGTTTGATTTTTAACTTAATCAGCCAACGACCAGTCGAAATATCGGAAACAGTAATTTCACAATGTACGAATTTTATGATCTTTAAGATGAATCATCCAAGAGATTTAGAGTATATTAAGAAAATGCTTCCAAATGTCAGTGAAGAGGTTGTTGAAAAACAAAAGAGTTTGCAACCAGGAACCTGTGTTGCTTTTGGAAAAGCGTTTAAAGTACCGATGATTATTCATATGGAGATGCCAAATCCTGAACCATCAAGTAGCAGTTGTAACATTGTTGGTACTTGGGGTGTATAATTTGACAAATTAAAAAAAATTGCTATGATATAGCTCATCAACAGAAAACGAGCAGTTTTTTCTGTATCTGAAAGAGGGGAATGAAAGATGGCTATGATGAATATCAATGAATTTTTTGATGAATATGCAATGAGGTTATATGAAAATTCAAATCGTGATGCAGCACCAGAACTAAAGGATTTAGTATCTTTGGAACAATATAAAGCATTGTTACATCCTGTTTATGAATTAGTAAAGGATGGAGAATTTTTATCGATTGATGAAGCAAGACATTATTTATTTGCACAATCTGGTTTAACGGAAAAGGCGACTAAGTTTATTTTACAAGATAAAATGGCTCCAGGGGCCGTATTTACTTATGGGACACCAATCTATCGCGAAACGGTAATGCTAGGAAATCGCCAAGAGGTTGATTATAATGATAATCATGAGCTTGTTCCTGCGGTAGAACCAATGTCGGAAAATACTATTTTTGACTTGGCATCTGTTACAAAATTGTTTACGAGTACTAGTATTTATATGTTAGTGCAAAGTGGACAATTAGAGTTAGATCAACCAATTACGAAATATGCACCTCAGTTTAAGAATTTATCGAATGTTACTGTTCGCGACCTATTGACATTCCAAGTGCCACTTAGAACAAATGGTCGTATCGAGAATGCTGATAATGCTAAGGATGCTGAAAGTATTTTATTTGATATTGAAGTTAATCCTGATTTTAAATTTGGAATGAGACCTTATACTGATATGGGAGCTATGGTTTTAAAATATGTTATTGAAGCAGTATCGCATCAACCTTATATGGAATTTTTAAATGAAAATATTATCGATGAGTTAGGTATGAAAGATACTGGTTTAATGGTTCCTAAATTGAAGCTTTCTCGTACCGTAAATAATAATTTTGATTATCAAATTAAGAATGGTGAATTGGTATTAAATACTTCAGTTCCAAAGGGTGTGACATATGATCCTAAGGCTCGTATGTTGGAAGCAAGAGCTGGGTTATCTGGTCATGCAGGTTTAAAAACGACGGTAGAAGATATGGCTGTTTTTGCTAGAGCGTTAATGAATAAGGAAATATTAGAGCAACAGTATTTGGATCAGTTATTGACAAACGCGACCGGACAAAAATATACTGTTAAAAATGATAATAATGAAGATGAGGTAAAATACATTCAATATTTAGGAAGTTTATGTTACTCAAAGCATCCATTAGAAGGAAGTTCGGAAGTACGCCATACATTAAGTAGTAAGGCTTTTGCATCGGCCGGATTTAATGGAACACAAGTAACAATTGACTATGTTAACAAGGTCTACTTTGCAATGGGAGCAGGGCGAGTGCATAATCGCTATATAATGAGTGATGGATCATTAAGATATACACCAGTATCAACTCCTGAAAATCCTAATCTAATTGAAGTTGCAGGCCAAGAAGTAATTAATGCTTCTAAATTTGCTTGGGATCGTGATGGTGCGATTGTTCATCCAAGTATTGATTTAGCCTTACAATATGCATGCTTAGAAGCAGTATATCAGTATTATGCACCAGAAGAGTTAGAACAAGGTTGCAGTGAGAAATTGTATCGGTTCTAATAAATGTAGATTGTTTATGAAGTTGATATTTAAAACTCTAATTCAAGTTTGTATTGAATTAGAGTTTTTCGTAATAGATTAGAAAAATTATAATAGAAATTCTTAGTTAGTTTGATATGATTCCTTTATGAGTAATTATTTACATATGTGAAAGATAGACTTATATTTATGTTTGAATATAATCACTCTTATTATCATGCTAATAAAATGGTACCTAATGCACTAAAACTAAGTTTTCACCTTTTATTGTATGAAATTCTCTATAGCTATATATAGTATAGGATAGTTTACTTTTAGCTTTAAGGAATGAGGATTTTAGATATTCTATCTTTTTTAAGACATTATCACAAGTTAATTATAAATTATTAGAATAAAACATTAAAATTGATTGACTTCTCTTTTTAGATATGGTACTATACTCCTCCTAGGCAAGGGTAGGTGGTCGTATGTTTTCAACATATCATATTTATATAGGGAAAGTTAATAAAGTAGTAGAACGAGATGGGCAAAGATACTATTATTCTGATAATAAATATTCGGCTTTTGAAAGAGTTAGTGAGAATCAATACCGTCTTCTCATTCGTTCTAAATATGAACAATTTCCATTGCCAACTGATACGCTTATATATGAAATGATTGCCCCTTTAAAATCAGATGTTTTTGTTGATGATCTCTACCCTGTTATAGAATATCTAGTTCCGAATAGTATTTCCTCAAGTATTTCACTATCACAGATTAGTTCTTGCGTGGCCAAAGCCAATCGGCTTCAAAAAACATATCAAAAACACTTTTAGAATATCAGTAACTGATATTTTTTTCTTGTTCGTATGAATTAGATATGATATGATGTATGAGAATAAGTAGGTGGTTATTTGTGAAAAATATTATTATAGTAGATGATAATCTTTATTATCAGGAAAAGATCAAACAAGTCGTCCAAGATGTATTTGCCGGAATTGCTTGTCCATGTCAAATCGAAAGTTTTGATCGTGATTGTTCTCTTTTAAGAGATAGAATCATGGATCCTTCCATCGATAATAAAATATATTTTATAGATATTGATTTAACTGATGAAGAAGATGAATGTTCAGCAATGACATTAGCAAATGAGATTCGTAAATATGATGTAGATAGCACTATGTATATTATGACCAATCATCTTGTTAAGGAACAGGAAATTCTTCAGGAACTTTTATCAGTATCTTTTATTCAAAAAAATGAGTCATACGAAAAGCATTTAATTGAAGAGTTACAACAATATCTATATTGGCAATATGGGATAGATCAAGAAAGCCAATCGGAAAATAAAAAGCGGGTACTAAAGTTTGAGCATAAGGGCAATTATTATCGTATTCCGTTTTCTGATATTTTGAAGATTGATACAATCAAGGGACATCATCAGATTAAACTTACCACTCGTTATTCGGAGATTATTATTCCAATGACATTAAGAGAGATGAAAGAACGATTGCCTAGTCAATTTGTTTATTGTCATCGTTGTTGTATTATCAATGTTGAATTAATCGTCGTCTTTCATCCAACCAAACGTTATATTCAGTTAGAACAAGGGGTTGAAATTGAGGCGGTATCGGCCAACCGTATATCTGATATTATTGAACAATACGAGTTATTTCATTCTCAAGATTAGAAAGGGGTGGTTGGATGTTGGCGCTAATGATCCATTATAGTTATATGTTGTTATTAAATATGGCTTTTGGAAAGGCAATGCTGATGCTATTAGAGAAAAAGAAACCAAGGTTGTGGTTTCATCTTATATGGTATAGTGTAATTACGACAATTGTACAAGTTTATTGTGCACCTGTGTTGTCACTTCCTGTTGGGGTACTTTTCTTTATTATGAATATCATGTTTTATCCGCTTATATTATCAGAAACAGTAAAACGAAGTATCTTAGCAACAATCTATCTTCATTGCCTTTTGATATTACTTGATATAGGAATTACTATTTTATATGTTATTGTTGGTAAAACGGTATTTTCCCCCTTTATGATCTTACTATGTAACTTATTATTAGGAAGCTTATTATTGATTATCATTCATCATCCGCGGATAACACAGTTTGGGCGCTATATCGTAAACTATGATGGAAAAAACAATCTTGTTTTATTCTTTTGTTTCTTTTTAGGCCTTTATGTGATGTTATTAGTAATTCAGTTAAAGGTTTTTCAAGAGGGGCTTTGGATCGCACTATTTATCTTTATAATGACATTTGTTTTCTGTTTTTTAGTGATAAAGTATGTATGGGAACTTCGGAGTCAGGAACAGTTAAAGCAGGAACGAGAGTTGATTATGAAGTCATTGGCAGAATATGAGAAAATAATGTCACATATCCAGATCGAAATGCATGAAAATAAAAATATATTAGCAGTGATGCGCTCTTTAGTTGATCGTAATCAATCTGAGGCAATCGCTTATATCGATGAATTATTAAAGGAACAAGATCGAGCTAAAACAAACGTATTATATCAATTTCATTATATTCCATTTCCAAGCCTGCGAGCGTTATTGTATCAAAAGGTGTATGGATTATGTGAGGAGCAGCATAAAATCATAACCGATATAAGTAAAGATTTACTTAATTATGATTTTACCAATATATCTTCCTTATTGTTAAATACTTATTTCATGGCAATTTCAACGATTTGTGATCTTTTGCTGCCTAGTATAAAAGCAGATAGTCCTATTGTTTTTACTTGTTATATTGATCACGAGAAATTGTATTTTGTAACAACTATTTTATATCAAGATCTTGATTATCTTACGATGAACAATGATCAGCGAAAAAAAAGTGATCCGTTACTGAATGAATGGCGTATTCTAGAAAAACTAATTGCCGAGACAAAACAAATGACGATCAAAAAAGAGGTAGTGGGACAGTCTTTTTCGATGAAGTTAGGCTTAGCGTTGAAGGAAAATGAGTAATTTTCCTTTTTCATGTCATATATAAGCTATTTCATGAAATCTTTGTTTTATCGACATTTTTTTTAGTATAATAGTCCTATGAATGGTAGGGATAACATGAAAGAACAAAACAAAATACAAATTATGACTATGGTTGGAGAAGTTTGCTATTTACCGGTAATTGAGCATAAACAATTATCATTGTATGTTAATGAAGAGTTACGAACTTTTTTTCTAAGAGATCCATATACGGAAATCCATATTTTTCATATTCAGGATGTCCTTTATTATCAGCTAAAGGAAGAGCGTGAAGTAATTGTTGCTGATGATGGAACGGAAACAGAATATTGTAAGCGTTTAACGTTATCGATTCGGATACGAGAACAAGGGGAAAAGACTATTTCATATGAAATGGTACCGCGAAAGATTCAGATCTCGAGTATCGCTTATCGAAAGTTATGTTTACTAGCGAAGCAGTATGAGTTTTTTTTCAGTCGGTTACTGATTTCGAAGGGGATTTGCTAGCGTTTTCTAGGAAATTATTATATAATAAGAGAAGGTGATAAAATGTTTGAAAGTTTAGGAGATCGATTACAAAATGCGGTTGATAAAATCAAAGGGTATGGGAAAATTACCGAAGGAAATATCAATGATGTAACAAGAGAGATACGATTAGCGTTATTAGAAGCTGATGTTAATTATAAGGTTGTCAAAGAGTTTGTAGCCAAAGTTAAAGAAAAGGCATTGGGAGAAGAGGTTCAGAAGAGTTTAAAGCCTAGTGAACAGTTTGTCAAGATTTTGAAGGATGAATTGGTCGAACTACTTGGTGGTGAGAAGAAGGACTTAAATTTACAAGGACACCCAGCAGTGTTAATGATGGTGGGACTTCAAGGAAGTGGAAAAACCACGACGATTGGAAAGCTTGCTCGTTTTTTACGGAAGAAACACCACAAGAAACCTCTTTTGGTCGCTTGTGATGTCTATCGTCCTGCGGCGATTGATCAGTTAAAACAGCTCGGAAAAGAACTTAATATTGAGGTATATAGTGAGGGCCATGAAGATCCAGTTATGATTAGTAAACGAGCGATTACTTATGCGAATGAACACGGTTATGATTATGTTTTAATCGATACGGCTGGACGGTTACATATTGATCATGAGTTAATGGAGGAATTAGATCGAATTACTAGGGCTGTCGAACCAGCGGAGATTTTACTTGTTGTTGATAGTATGACTGGACAAGATGCTGTTAATGTAATTGAGGGATTTAACGATCAATTACCTTTGACTGGGGCCGTATTAACAAAGCTTGATGGTGATACTCGCGGTGGAGCCGCCCTTTCTATTCGTCATTTAACCAATGTTCCGATTAAGTTTATTGGAGTAAGTGAGAAGATGGATGGATTACAAGAATTTCATCCAGAACGAATGGCAACTAGGATTCTCGGAATGGGGGACATCATGACGATGCTCGAACGAGCAGAGGAAGTAATCGATGCTGATGAAGCGATGAAGGCCGCCCAAAAACTTGAGAAAGGGGACTTTGATTTAGAGGATTTTTTAAACCAATTGAAGCAGATTAAGAAGCTCGGGCCACTTGAAAATTTAATTAAGATGATTCCTGGAGCTAAGAAGATGGGACTTAGTCAAGTAAAGATTGATCCTAAGGATATGGCTCATGTTGAGGCAATTATATTATCGATGACTCCATATGAACGACGACATCCTGAAGTGTTAAAAGCTAGTCGAAAAAAACGAATTGCTGCGGGAAGTGCTCGGTCAGTAGAAGAAGTAAATCGTTTGATTAAACAATTTGAGCAGATGAAGAAAATGATGAGGCAAATGAAAAATGGCAACTTAAAGATGCCATTTTAGAGGAATCATATAAAGTATGAGAGTTAAACCAGTTAGAAAAGGAGTAGAAGGTACTTCTTTTTTTCTTATGCCATGACAAATACCATAGACAGAACTGAATATGCCTCATATGATAAATTAGATAAGGGGGAGAGTAATTTATGTTTGGAAATCGTAGAGGTTGCTGCAACCAAATGGGATTTGGTGGAATGAACCGTGATTGTGGATGTAACCCACAACCAATTGTAGAACCAGCTATCAATAAATGTATTGAAAGAGAATTCTGTCATGAAGTACCACACATCTGTCCAATTCATACACATGTTATTAATAAACACATCTACCGTCACACTTATACACCAGAATATTCTTGTTCTGAAGAAAATCAAGTGATCAATTTAGACAATAACGGTTGTAGCGGACTTGCTAATATGCAACCAGGACAATTCTAAAAAAAGGCTTTAAGCCTTTTTATTTTGGTGTAAATATTCTTCGAGGGTAAGATTGTCCTGATGGATTTTGGTTGCCGCAGTAACGCCAACATAACGATAGTGCCATGGTTCGTATTTAAAACCAGTAATATATTCTTTTCCCTCTGGGTAACGTAAGATGAAGCCATACAAATGGGCATGCTCTTTCATCCAGTTAAATTCCTTGGTGTCTTCAAATAAGTTGTAATCGCCGTTATCACCCATAACATCAATCGCTAAACCGGTTTGGTGTTCCGAGTGTCCTGGTCTAGCACTTGCACGGTCGGCATAATTGGTGCCTTTTTCAGTGACGTAGTAAAAATATAATTGATCTTGATATTGATAACTGCGAAAAGCAGAGACGGCAACAATCTGTAATCCTTCCTCACTAGCATCTTTACTTAGTTTTTCAAAGGCTTTCTTTGCTATATGACGGACATATTTATGGTCATTGGCATAGGCAAGTTTTAATTTTTCGAGATCCTTAGGAATATAATCTTGATCAAGTTTATTAAACTTATTGACAAGTACCAATAGATTATTAGGATCTTTAATCGTCTTAATGTCTTTATAAAATTGGGGTCTTACCTCATCTCCATTACTCCATAACATCAATAGGATAAAGACAATTAGAGCTATGATTTCTTTTATATGATTCATATCTTTCACCACTATAGTATATGCGAAAAAAGAAAGATGAGTCTGTTATAATAACCGGGTTAAACGTTACCTTGGTTGTAGTTTTTGATAAACAAATTTTGAAAATAATTGGAATAAGAGAACAGTCATAGTAGTAAGAACAGCTAAAATGATGGCCATTCTAACACTAATTGTTGTTAGACTATAAAGTTCTTTTAAGAAAATTGTCTGTAGAACAAAAAGGGCAATCATTGTGATGAATAAGAGACGTTTTAAGATATTAAATGGTTGACAGAGATAGTAGAGGAGTAGAAATCCTGTAATCGCTGTTGTCATAACACAAAGAGTTGAAGTTGCTGCATCACTAAGATGGAGAAAGTGGGAACAGATCATGATAGCAATAATATTTAGAACAACGAGAATGGCCGCGGGAAGTGATTTGCTGAGGACATTTTTAAAGAAATTTCCCTTGATTCGTTCTTTATTGGGCTGTAAAGCTAAGATGAATGATGGAATACCAATGGTTACAACACTCGTTAGGGTTAGCTGGATTGGCATAAAGGGATAATTCATTTGTAGGAAGATAAATAGAATGGCGAGCATGGTTGCATAGGATGTTTTCGTTAAAAAGAGGGTTGCCGATTGTTCGATATTGTTGACTGTTCTTCTTCCTTCGGCGACGATCTTTGGCATAGCAGAAAAATTAGAATCTAGGAGAACTAGTTCAGCAATATTCTTTGCTGCATCGCTTCCATTGGGCATAGCAATACTACAATTTGCTTCTTTGAGAGCTAGGACATCATTAACACCATCCCCAGTCATCGCCACAAAGTGACCATCTTGTTTCATTGCTTGTACAAGTTCTTTTTTTTGGACGGGATTGACCCTACCAAAGATTGTGTATTTTCGACTCGCATCAATTAATGCTTCTTTGGTCGTAATCGTCGACATATCGATATAATTTTCATATTGATCAATGCCAGCTCTTTTAGCAATACCGGCGACTGTTTTTACATGATCACCAGAAATCACTTTAATGGCAACGTCTTGTGCTTTAAAGTAAGATAGTGTTTGTTTGGCATCAGGACGAATTTTATCTTGAATATAAAGTAGACCAACCCTGTGTAACTGAGATGGAATTTCTTTGGTTGTTATTTGCTTATTGGTGTGTGCGAGTAACAGAATGCGGTATTCTAATAAATCAGCTTCGATTGTTTTGGCAATCTCTTTATACTGTGGACCAAGTAAAATTTCTGGGGCCCCTAGATAATAAGTTCCTTTACCAGTAAAACTGACGGCGGAATATTTCGCATCAGACGAAAAGGGAATCATATTTTGAATTTTCCAATGAAGTGGATCATGATAATGGGTTTTGATGGCCTTAATTGTTTCATTGGCATCGGTAATTGCTGTACAAAACGCACGCATGATTTCAGTAACCTCTTGTGTTGTATGAGGAGTGTTAGGAACCATCTTAACAAACTCCATCTTTCCTTCTGTGATTGTTCCAGTTTTATCTAGGCATAGCGTATCAATTCGGGCTAAGGTTTCAATACAGTAGAGATCTTTTACTAAAACGTTGTGCTTTGAAAGACGAATGACACTGACGGCTAGTACCGTACTAGTGAGAAGGACAAGTCCTTCGGGAATCATTCCTAAAATTGCCGCAACTGTATTGATAACAGCTGGACCAATCGTATTATCAGGTATGTGAAGTTGATTGATGAAGAGAATGAAACCAACGGGAATAATTAGAATAGAAATCCATTTGATGATGGTATTGAGTGATTTCATCAGAATGGAACTACTTGGTTTTCGATACTTGGCTTCACAGGATATTTTAGAGGTATAGTTATCAATTCCGATGTGTTCGACTTGGGCAAAAACTTTGCCACTGACGATAAAACTTCCTGAGCGAAGCATTTCTCCTTTTTCTTTATAGTCGGTATCAGATTCACCAGTGATAAACGATTCATCGACTTCGCAACTCCCTTCTTTGATCACAGCATCAGTAACGATTTGATCCCCAGGGAAAAGTTCCAGGATATCATCTAAGACAATTTCATCGATGGCAATCTCTTTTTTTTGTCCGTTGCGGATGACATGAACTTTGCTAGCAGAGATAACAGACAAGGAATCGATTTCATGCTTAGCACGTAGTTCTTGAATAATACTGATAATGGTATTACAGAAAACGACACCTAAGAACATCAAATTTTTATAAGAGCCAACGGCAATAATAAAAGAGGCTAGAGCAAAATTTAATAAATTAAAGAGGGTAAAAATATTGGTTGTAATAATTTGTTTTACCGTTTTGGTTGGAACCGATGTATCATAATTTACTAGGTTATCGTGATAACGTTGTTCGACTTGTTTATAAGATAATCCAAAATTACTACTTGGATTGTAACGTACTTCTTTCATATGGCACCTCACTTTATATTTTATTATAACACGTTCGAATCAAAGAAAACCAAAAAATGACAACTTTGTAATGTTCATTTTCCGAATATTTTTGCACACAGCAAAAAAAGATGGGGAAACCACCTTAATTTATGCTTCCTTGGCCTATTCGATATAAAATGCATAATATTCTTCATAAGTCAATTTTTCTTGTTTGATTTTGGTTGCTGTTGGAACTCCGACATAACGAAAGTGCCATGATTCTTCTTGATATCCTGTAATATGTTTGTTTTTGTCTTCATAGCGAAGAATAAAGCCATATGTTTGACAATTTTCTTTTAACCAAGCAGCTTCTTTGGTATCCCCGAAGGTATCAAGAGTACTATTGCCATTTAAAATATCGAGGGCAAGACCGGTCTGGTGTTCGGAGTATCCTGGTCGAGCTGAGTATTGATCTGCCCATATTTCACCATGGTTAGCTTTATAGTCCTGATAGAGACGATCTTGTGTTTGATAGCTACGATAAGCCGAGGTAATCTGAAGTGTTAATCCCTGCTTAGCGGCATCGGCTTTCATTTTTTGATAAGCAATCGTAGTCTGTTTGGTTGCTGTATAATTTCCCTCAATGGTTATTAAATCACTTGGAACATATTCCTCATTTAGACGGTGAAATTTATTGACCAGCATCTGTTCCTGCTTACCGGTATCAGTTTCGACTACGTTCGTATAAAAGTCATGGTCAATTTTACTATTTACGTGTTGAATGATTTCCGGTGCTTCTTTCTTGGTCTTCTCATAGTAATTGATGTAACGAAGGAGATTTTCTTCGATATAATATTGTTCTTGTTGCAACTTAGGAATAATTTTTGAATAGGGAACATCAGCGTTAACTAATGTCATGGCTACCGCGGCTGAGAGTTTATTTTCGTTAGCCATTGCCATATATGATCGGGTTTTCTTTTGGTCGAATGCTTCTTTTTTTTCAAGTTCATTATTGATAATAAAAATGGTTTCTGGGGCGGTTAATTTATGTTGTTTCTGGTAGATATGATACTCTTTAAACTTGGTAACTTGAAAGTCTGGTTCGGCAATTAAAGTAGGAATGGTTCGGTCGTATTTTACCTTAGTAATGGTATCAATATCTTTTTGGTTTAGTTTTTTTATCTGGTTGATTTCTGAATGATTATATCCAACTTTTGATAGTTTGTAATAGTCTGTCTTGGTATATTGGAGGTATTGATAACCACCAATTAAAAGAATAGTAAGGATTAGTATACTGATGATTCCGATGATAACTTTATTTTTCATTTTCTGATCTCCCGTTCTTGTTCTATTTATAAAAAGAGTTGATTATACTTCAACTCTTATTCTAAATAATAAGCATAATACTCATCGTAAGTAATATTTAAATTATGAATTTTGGTTGCTGTTTCTATTCCAACATAGCGATAGTGCCATGATTCATAGTTATAACCAGTGATATCTTCTTTCCCTTTGGGAAAGCGCAAGATAAATCCATATTTATGTGCATTTTTTTGCAACCACTTAAATTCTTTTGTTTGATCAAATTCATTGTTCAGACTATTATAAGTAACAATATCAAGAGCAAGTCCCGTTTGATGTTCCGAGTGTCCTGCTCGGGCTGCTTTGTTATCGGCTGCTATTTCCCCACTAGCTTGTTCAAGGCTATTCCATACTTCATCTTGGGATTCATAATCACGATAAGAGGAGTTGACAATTAAGACCAGATCTTCTTTCTTAGCGGCATTCCACATACTCCGGTAGGCTTCGTATACTTCTTTGCTGATTTGATTTCCATCATAGGCATATTGATTAGAGATTTCAACGATCTGATTTGGCGTAAAATCTTTTGATAATTTGTGATACTTATTGACCAGGATTAATTCTTTTTTGCTGACATCGGTATTTGTTACATGGGTATAAAAATCGTAATCTCGTTTTACATTTACCATGGCAACTACTGTTTTTAAGTCAGTGTCAGCATGTTTATGAGCATAATCAAGATAACGTTCCAAATTTTTAAACATAAAATACTTTTGATTTAATAGTTTGGGAATGATTTTATTATACCGAAGTTTTTTAATTTTCTCCCGTTCAGCTGGTTTTTTTTCAGTCTTTTTTAAAATGGTTTCTACTTCTGTATCATTATAACCGAGCTCTAAAATTTTATATTCATCACTCATACGGTAGGTTATTGTATTTACTAGATAGATTATCATGATAATGGCAATCACTATTCCAATGATGATGATTTTTCCTAGTTTTGATAGTCGAATTTTTGTTTTTCGTTTTGTGTTCATCTTTTATCACCTATGGTTATTATAACCAAAAATTGGTATTAATTCAACTTTCCAGAATTAAAATAGTGAAAATGTTCAGAATAATAGAAAAAGGTGATAAAGATGAGTTTATTCTTAACATGTGTAACAATTTTTTTTGCGAGAATTGCTGATGTTTCGCTCGGAAGTCTTCGGATTATATTTTTAGGAAAAGAGAAATCATTTCTTGCTTTTTGTTTTGGTTTTTTAGAAATTTTGATTTGGTTTATCGTAGCCAAGGATGCGTTAACACAGGGGAATAATTGGTGGATTGTGTTTTCCTATTGTTTTGGTTATGCTGCGGGAACTTATATTGGAAGTTTAATTAGTGAGCGTTTTGTCAAGGGAACCCTTGGGGTTCAAGTTGTTACTAGTACATGTGATAGGACAGTGATTGATGAAATTCGTAAAAGTGGATTTGCAGTTTCGGCAATTGATATCAAGGGTCGCAATCAGGATAGTAGTAAATATATGCTTTTTATGGAGATCAATAAGAAACGATTTGATTCACTTCGTAATCTCGTTAGATCATTAGATCCCAAGGCATTTGTCGTTGTTAATGAAACGAAATATGTTCAAAATGGTTATTTTAAGTAAGGTCCTACTTTTTTGTATAATTTTAATAAACAAACATAATGTTTAATAGAGGTGGATTATGAAAAAAGGATTAATAATAGGATTGACAATATTACTATGTATACCAATGATGGTTGTGCATGCGGATATGGCTCTGCCTGTCAATGGAACGAATACGAATTTAGCGGAGAGTGCTAAGAGTGTGGTTATGATGGAAGTTAGTACAGGGAAGATACTGTATGAACGAAATGCTGATGAAAAATTAGCGCCAGCATCGATGACAAAAATGATGAGTTTATTATTGATTATGGAAGCAATTGAACAAGACGTGATTCATTTAAATGATATGGTAACAGTAAGCGAGCATGCATCAGGAATGGGTGGAAGTCAGATTTTACTTGAGACTGGTGAAAAAATGAGTGTTGATGATATGCTAAGAGGAATCGCTATTGCTAGTGCCAATGATGCAGTTGTTGCTTTGGCTGAAAAGATTGCTGGTAGTGAAGCTGAGTTTGTCAATAAAATGAATGCTCGCGCCAAAGAATTGGGGTTAAAGAATACGAATTTTAAAAACCCACATGGTTTGGATGCTGCCAATCATTATTCTTCGGCTCGTGACATGGGCTTGATTGGTCGAGAACTGGTTCGTCATAAAAAAATCTTAGAATATAGTTCTATTTATGAAGATTATCTAAGGGAAGATACAGATCGAAAAATTTGGCTTGTTAATACTAATAAAGTCGCGTCGTAATAAAGCATAAAATAATTGCAAGAAGCTTTATAATATGGGATTTTTGGTATAATTGAGTTGAACAGACAAAATTATACGAAAGAGTGGTATCTATGAAGTTTATAACAGAAGAAATGAGATATAGAAAGAGATTATGTGAATATGCGATAAAAAAAGTGTGACTAAGGCTGTCAGAAAGGGTTAAATGATATAAAGTAAATGATTATTATTATGCTAGTTAATTGGAATATTTTGGGAAACAAGCACATTTTAACAAACTATATAAAGATAATAAATAGGAGATTATAAAATTGAATAATCTTTTTTTCATGTGGTAGGAAAAGGACAAGAAATATAGTATAATATATTTGTAGAAAAAACCTAATTAAGGTGGTGAAATAAATGAACAAAATGGAAAAATTAAAACAAGATAAAATAGTATTATATCAAGATGATATTAAAAATATTATGATTAATGTTATTTATAATGACGGTACTTTTTGGCTTAATCAAACAACTATTGCTGAACTATTTGGTGTAGATAGATCTGTTATATCTAAACATTTAAAAAACATCTTCGAAACTGACGAATTAAATGAGGATTCAGTATGTGCAAAAATTGCACATACTGCTAATGATGGTAAAAATTATAATACTAAGTTTTATAGTCTAGATGCAATAATAGCAGTTGGTTATCGTGTTAATTCAAAAGAAGCAACAAAATTTAGAATATGGGCAACCAATACATTAAACGAGTATATTACAAAAGGTTTTGTATTGAATGATGATTTGCTTAAGAATGGTAAAAAGTTTGGTAAAGATTACTTTGATGAATTATTAGAACGAATTAGAGATATTCGTACAAGTGAAAGAAGAGCATACCAAAAAATTGCTGACATATTTGAAACTTGTAGTGCTGACTATGATAAAACTAGCGAAGAAACAAAAGTATTTTATAAGATTGTTCAAAATAAATTACATTTTGCTGTAACAGGCGAAACTGCAGCTGAAATAATTTATAATCGTGCTGATAGTGAAAAGCCATTCATGGGTCTTACTACTTGGAAGGGGGCACCTGATAAAAAAGTAATGAGAAGTGATACTCATGTTGCTAAAAATTATTTAAATGAAAAGGAAATGAATCGATTAACTCTACTAGTTAATATGTTTATTGATAGAGCGGAACTCGCTGCACTTAATGAGGAAATCCTTACAATGGATGAGTGGTTAAAAATTACCAATAAATTTTTAGAATTGACTGATAATAAGATACTTCAAACAGCTGGTTCTATTTCTCATGAATTGGCAATTAAAAAAGCTGATGAAGAATATGATAAGTTTAGAATAAAACAAGATAAGGAATATGTATCCAATTTTGATGAAGAACTAGAAAAATACCTGAAAGGAATTGATAATAACGAATAAAGAATTAACTCCTAAAGAAAAATGGGACAGTATTGAAAAAGAATTTTAAGATAAAATTTTAAATAATGTATGGTGTAATACTTGTAAGTGTACAAAAATAATAGAATATAAAATTTATAGTAATAAAGGTGGAATAATTTTACGAGGTAAATGTGCCAAATGTGGCGGTGATGTTGCTCGTGTGATTGAGGGGATATAAAAATTTTACACTTTCAGAATGATGAATGTGATTTATAGTTAAATAGGAATTTAAAATACGGATATCACATATATTTAATTAGGTGATTAATCATGATTAGTGTAGAAACTCAAAACGCTATGGTAGCATTTTTTATGGAAACATCAATACCAAAAATAATGAAAGAAGAGAAATTAATCAAACAAGGTTAAGTTTTCTTTTTTTTATGATATGATTAATACAAGAGGTGTTAATACATGATATTACAAGATTTTGATAAAGAAAAAATTGCAATTTTGAATCCTTATGAATTAGAGAAAAAAGTAGACAATTTTCCTAAAATAGGTGTTACTTGTTTTTCTAAAAAATTAATAGATAAGTATGTAGCGTTGTATAATCCGAAAGAGATAGCACGAATCAGTAATGCGAATGGTAAGGTTCCAGTTTATGAAATAGAATACAAAGGTACCAAAATAGCATTTTTTATGTCTAGGGTAGGGGCATCTGCTTGTGTTGTTAGTTACGAAGAAGTAATGGCTATGGGGCTTGAAAAATTGATTATGTTTGGAACTTGTGGAGTATTGGATAAAGATATTGGAGATTGTTCAATTATAATCCCCACAAGGGCAATAAGAGATGAAGGAACAAGTTATCATTATTTGGAAGAAAGTGAAGAAGTATCTGTAAATGAAAAGTATGTTGATATATTTGAAAGAATATTACAAGAACATAATTATTCACATATAAAAGGTAAAGTATGGACTACGGATGCTCCTTATCGCGAAACAAAGGATAAAATGCAGAAAAGAAAAGAGCAGGGGTGTGTATGTGTAGATATGGAATGTTCTGCTATGGCAGCTGTCGCAAAATTTAGAAATAAAGATTTTTTTCAATTCTTTTATGCAGCAGATAATCTCGATTCTACAAATTGGGATAAAAGAAGTTTAGGTAATGATGCTAATTTAAATGAAAAAGAAAAAATTGTATTATTCGCATTAGAACTTGCTAATAGCATAGAAAAAGAACTAACTAGCAAAAGTTAAGTTCTTTTATTATGGGATTACCATTATTTACATCAAGGACGATACTATCAATAAATTGATGGATGAATGCATTTCTTTGTGAGGTGTCTAAATGTTCCCAGTTAAGTTTAATGTCGCACAGAAGGTGTTTAATTGTTTTATAATCTACTACTGATTTTTGATCTTCGTTTAGGCTATTGATAGAGTTGGTGATAAACTCTTTTTGGGTTTGAATATCTTGTATTAAATCCTTATAATCATTCGTATTTATTTCCTCATCGATAAATAATTTTTGTATTCGTTTTCTTTTATGTTCAATCGTCGATAATTCTTTATTGAGTTTATTAAGTTTTCTATCTTTCTTATGATCGTTGTTAAACTCAATATCACAACTTATCTTTATCCCTTTAATATAATCTTCGAAGGCAGTTAAAACTTTGATATGGGAAATACCACGACATTTACACCTAGCAGTTTGTTTGTTATTACAATAATAAGTTACATATAATTTACCATTCTGGCGCTGTTGTTTGGCATGGAATCTTGCTCCACAATGCGAACATTTCAATACAAAACCAAAGTAAGCATTTTCACTTGGAAACTTCTTGACATTAAAGTGTTTTCTTTTCTTAATCATATTTTGTACTTTCTTAAATGTATATTCATCAATAATTGGCTCGTGGTTACTTTCTACAATGAAGGCTTTATTTTTAATCTTTTTATTAACACCATAACGAACTTTACCAAGATAAGTCTCATTCGTAAGAATCGATTGAATCGTAGATTGTGACCAATCGCCACCTCGTTTAGTAGGAACTTTTCTTAAGTTATAATCTTTGGCTATGCTAATCATTGCTTTGCCATTTAAGTAATCTTCATAAGTTTTCTTTACTATTTCCGCTTCTTTTTCATTAATAACTAAATTACCTTTCCCAACAATGTAATCATATCCATAAACACCATTCGTATTTGTATAGTTGCCTTGTCTTGTTTTTTCTTCATAACCAAAACTTACACGTTCCGCTAAATTTTCTCTTTCAAATTCGGCGAATATTCCGATAATTTTAATAAACATTCTTCCAACTGCATTACTAGTATCCAATTTTTCAGTAACTGAAGAAAAGCTACAATCAAACGTCTCAAATAATTCGATTAAATTAATTAGATCTTTCACAGATCTTGTTAATCGATCGAGCTTATATACAAGGACATTGTTAAATTTTTTCTTTTTTACAAGGTCAATTAATCTTGTTAGTTCTGGTCTATCTTTAATATTTTTCCCACTGATACCATCATCTATGAAATAATCATATAATTCCCAATCATTCACTTCAACATACTTTGTAAGTTTTTCTTTTTGAGCAGCAATTGAAAACCCCTCTTTGGCCTGGTCTTCGGTTGATACGCGAAGATAAACAGCTGTTTTTATATTCTCTTTAGTATCAGTCATATATTCACTTCCCTTATTTATTTTGAAACATAAAACTATAGTTGATAGTAGTCATAATAACGAACAAAGTAATCAATATGGTTTTGTGGAAATAGTCCTTATGACTCTATCTAATTTAATCTTATGTTTTAAGGTGTTCAATTTTGTATTACAAAATTTGCAAGGATAAAGGTTATGTGACTTGGAATAGTTATAAGATTTACAATCATTTTTAAATCATATACTTTTATCTTATGTATATAAGTCGGTATTTTCCAAACATATTATGCTTTATTCACATACAATTAAACTTGTTCGTTTTTATGATGGTGTTGATGGCCTAAAAACAGGGTATACAGAAACGGCTGGTTATTGTTTAACGGCTACAGCTAAAAAAGACGGAATGCGTATTTTAACAGTTGTCATGGGAGAACCAGATAGTAAGACGCGTAATAAAGAAACGACAGAGATGTTGGATTATGCGTTTGCTAACTATAAAGTACAAACGTTGTTAAAAGATAATAGTAATATTGGAAAAACTAAGGTACGAAAAGGAAAAGATAAATATGCGACTTTGATTCCAATGGAAGAAGCCACGATTTTGAATAAGAAGATCGAGAAAGACAAAAAAGCAACGTATGAGGTATCTATTGAATCAATTGAAGCTCCTATTAAAAAAGGTGATGTAGTAGGAAAAATGACTCTTTTAATCGATGGTAAAAAAATACGTGATATCGATGTTACGGTAAGTAGTGATGTTGAGAAAGCGAATTATCTAGAATTATTTTGGAACCAGCTAAAAGATATGATAAGTGGAACCATTGGATTTTAACATTAGAAAGATTATTGTCATGATACAGTAATCTTTTTTGATATTGTAATATAATATAGGTAATAAAATGGTTCAATCATTTGCTTTTTTGGATATTTTTTGATATACTGCCAATAGTAATGATGATAAGGAGGGTATTATGAGGAGACGAACAATAAAAAATATGATCATCAGCGTAGTTTGTGCTAGTGTATTATTTATGGGAGTTGGGTATGCATATATTAGTGAGACTAAGAGTAACCTTGGTGTAGCTGATGGGAATGCTAGCTTAAATGTTGTATTTACAAGTGTTAAAGCACACCAGCTTCAAGATAATTTGGCCATTGATCTTGGAACAAGTATTGCCACCGATGCGAAAACAGTTACGTTTGATGTGAATTTAATTCAGACCGGAGATAAAATTCTCTATACTATTGAGGCATATAATCAAGGATCAGCGGATGCAGTAGTTCGTAATATTAATGTTAAAGAACAAACTAGTTCCGATGTTAGTGGGAATAAAGCTGATGCTGCCAATGCGGTGAAATATGTAGTAGAGGGATTATCAGAAGGAGCAGTTATTCCAAGTGGTAGTAAAGTTGCTTTTACCGTTTCAGCTGAATATGATAATACAGCAAAAGTAGAAGGGGCCGTTCAAAAGCGGGTTACGGTATCTTTAGATTATAAAGTAGCGGTTAAATAATCATATTTTATTTTAATGAATAGTAAAGAATGGGACATCGTCGAGACTGCTGAAAAAGTATACAAAGATTACTGTAAAGTATACCAGTAGTCTTTTTGTTTTGATATAATGATAATAAAGATGGTGGTAATCAT
>CAJTRV010000012.1 GCA_910578855.1 uncultured Bacilli bacterium | reverse complement strand
CCCTATCCCCCCCTATTTTTCGATTATATTGTCTACTTTTACTTGACTTATGCAATGATGCTACTAGCAATCACTTCAGGATTTACATTGGGTGGGTGTTCGAAAGCTGAAAACAAGCCAATCACCTCGACACATTCTGATGAAATGACACTAAACAATAATAATAAAATAGAACAAAATGAATTGTTTGAAAGCTCTGAATTTACTGAAGGAATGACCGTTACTGAGTTTCCTGGATTAGACCGAAAAGAACTACAGAAAATGGGGAAAGATTTTGTTTTAGAATATAATACGTATAATTTAGCTGATGCTAATCATTCTTATATGGGGAGTACAGAATCATATGAATATGATTTTACGAATAGTATAGGGCTTGAACATATTGAGAATCGTTCCTATGAGATATCAGGAGCAAAAATAGTAGAATACCGAGCCAATGGTTCACTTGGAAAGATACTTGTAAATAATGATTGGGTACCGGTTAATTCCCATGAAGGAAGTAATAATCTTCTATTTATGACCGATGAATATCAAAATAATGGGATTGACTATGTATGTAACTATGATGTTATAGATAAATATACCGGTGAATCGCTAGGTGTGTATCATTCTTTTGATATGATTACCAATTATGAAAATGAGAATTATGATGTAAAGTTTACTGGAGTTGATCTCGGAATAAAAAAAGAGCTAGATGGCTATTATTACTTTCAACCTAAAAAAGTAGGTTCAAAGATGTATCATGTTCAGGTGAATGATAAAACATTAACGGGTCAGCAACAACGATAACGAATTAAATAGAAGCAAAAACGAAACAGGAAATGAATCATGTTTCGTTTTTATGTTAGAGCATCTTTGGATAGTGCTCTTTCATGAATGATTGATAAGCTTTTTCTTCAAAAGTAAATGTCAATTTTTTTAACTTTATTTGAGGATATTTTTGCTTGATAATTTTTTTACAAAAATATTCTAGTAACTTTGGGTTCCGAACGAGTAAAGGCCCAATCAAGTAGGTACCATAGAATTCATATTTGTGAATTCCCTCTGTACTACTATGTGGATAACTTCCTGTTCCTTCTATGACTTTAAAAAGTGGGGTATCAATATCTTTAATCACACTTCCTTGATTTTGGAAACCTAATATCGGTTTAGGAATGAGGGTTGATGAAAATAATGCTTCATCGACAATTCTAAATGGGACTTCTTCTGCATGATACGGGAAAATATTTAACCCTTCGTGTCTTTGTTGATTATGATCGATAATATGAGCACCAAATAATTCCAGAGCATTTCCTGTTACGATAAATAGCTTATGGTTGGTGATGGCCTGTTTGATTTCTTGTTTATATTGGTGGAGATCAGCAAGGGCGATCTTTTGATTTTCCTCGGTTCCAGCTCCGATATAAATTACATCGTATTGTTGGAATTTTGGGGTATCACCAATTGTTATAAAACTAATGGTAACATCACAGCCTGCTTGTTCTAATGCCTGTTTTAACGCTTTAACGTTTCCATTTTCACCGTAAAGATTTAATAAATCGTAATAAAAGTGGGCAATTTTTATTTTCATGAAGGCCTCCTTAGTGAACATCTATTTGATGATGCTCTAATTGTTTTTTAAATTTGACATCAGTTCCTAAATTAAGAATCGCATAGATATCACCTTTACTAGTAGAAAGAATTGGATAGATATCTTGTACTTTGAAAACTGTTTTAATCTTCTTTTTGGCGATGCCAGATAGTTGAATGCGAGTAGCAATATCATAGGCGAACGGCCCAAGACAGATAACTTGATTGATTGTTTCATCTTTTAGAAGTTCGAAATCAATATCGTAGAGCCAGGAAATATCTTGATAAGGGTAACGGAGACTGATATATTCAAATCCAAAAATGATCGTTTTTATCCCTTTTTTCTTGCTGACATATAAAAGTGATTGGTTATAACTAGGAGCATTTTCATTTTTTCCACTTAAAATATAGCCGTCCCGGTTTTGATAATGAAATGATAAATAACGTTTTTCTCTTAAGGCACTATGCTCTAGTGTCGTAATAATATCAGTAGCGTTCATTCCTAATTCACGGCAGACAGCAAATGCCGCAATATCGTTATAGTAGGTATAGAGAATGTCGCTGGTTGGTTTGAATTGATACTGGTGATTGATTATCAGCCCATTGCGATTGATATTGGTAATTTGATAGTCTAGTTGTGGTCGTTTAAAATCACATGTTGGACATGCATAATCGCCAACGTTTCCAAATGAGACAAAGTGATATTTTAATTTCGCATGACAATTCGGACAATAGATCATATCGGGATTGTTGGTGAAAGCTGTTTTAAAAGATTCTTTATTTTTACTGAGTCCAAAATAAGTAACGATCCCTGTTTGTCGCTTGGCAAGGCCAAGTAACATTGGATCATCGCCATTTAAAAATAAATGTGTATCGTTTGGAAGCGCAGAAGCAATGGTTTGATAGACGACATTAAAGTGCCCATGACGGGGCGGTTGATCACGTGTAATATTATTGACGATGACATGGGTTGGATGAATGGCATCGAAAATCTGTTTGGTGTATCGTTCATCGACCTCAAGAACGGCAATATCGTGTTTTGATTTTCCCATAAGCGTTGTATTATTGAGAAACAAGGTTACAATTCCGGTTAAAAGATTAGAACCGGCCATATTGTGTATCACTGAATACCCATTTTGGCGCAAGGTATCTGCTATTTTATAAGAAGTAGAGGTTTTTCCACTACTACCAGTAACAGCAATGATTGTCTTAGGAAGGGTTATATGGGATATGATATTTTTATCAAATTTTAAAGCAATAATCCCTGGTAAGACACTCCCGCGGTGTAGTAGTTTTCCAGCGATAATGGTTAATTTTCCCATTATAATAGCAATATAGGTTCTCATGTTTCCCACCTCTTTTCAATTATAACACATTTTTCTTTTGACAATGGTGAAAAATGAAAAATAGTTCTACTTTTGTCGAATTGGTTTTCTCATCTTAGGGGATATGTTATAGTGTGAACATGGAGATGATGATATGCTGAAAACAGAGATTGAGTATCGTAAGGAGATGTTATATATTCGGATTATTGGCGCTGGCAGCAATGGAGAAATCAACCAGTTAAAGCATAAAATAGAGCGGATTAGTAGGGAATATGGCGTAAGAGATATTTATCTTGATTTGTCTGAGGCATATAATATTGATATATCTATGTTTGATGATTTTTATCAGCAATATTTTATCAATTATAGTGGACTTACAGCATCACACCATCATAAATAAGAATTTTATAAAGGAATCGCGATATTCCTTTTTTCATACATAAATTGCCAACCAACCACGTAAACTTTTGATAGGTGATGCTATGGAAATGCTGAATCGGATGCGCGATTTTTTATTACCTGAAGAGTTTGAGGTTCATATGTATCATAATAAGATACATATTATGAATTTCACGACTATTGGTGAAATTAGTAGTGAGAAAATAATCGTTCGGTATCAAGAGGGAACGATTATTATTAAGGGTGAAAACTTAGTTATGTCTAAATTATTACATGAGGAAGTATTGATTAGAGGTGTACTTAAGACTGTAGAATTCAGGTGAGAAGATGAAGAACCATTTTTTATATCATATGAAAAATATCATCAAAATTAAGATACAAGGTCGAAATATCGATCGTTTTCTTCGTAAGTTAATCAATCAACAAATTGAGTTATTAGATATTCAGTATCCTAAAAGAGATGAAGTGATTATAAAAGTATATCAAAAAGATTATGAAAAAATAGAGGAAATTAAAACAATTTATAGTATTAGTATTATAGATACCTATGGGATGATAAAAATAAAGAAGCTTATTAGCTATTATAAAATCTTATTATGCTCGCTGGTAATTGGAGTAATTGTTCTCTTTTTTCTAATGAATATTATTACTAAGGTACAAGTGATTCATACTGACTCAGATATTCGTAATCTTTTACTATCCGAAATGAACGATTATGGAATTGCTCCAGGGCATTTTAAAAAAAGTTATGAGAAAATTGAGGCGATAAAAAAAGAAGTTGTTCGTAAACATAAAAATAAAATTGAATGGCTAGAAATTGAAAATATTGGGACCAAATATGTGATTCGGGTCGAGGAACGAAAAATCAATCAAAAGAAGAAAGAGACAGAAAAGGTCAATATTGTTGCTAAAAAGCCAGCAATTATTAAACGAATTGAAGCTGACCAGGGGGTAATTGTAAAAGAACATAATAATTATGTTAATCAAGGAGATGTTGTAATCAGTGGTGAAATTTATCTAAACGAAGCGTTAAAAAATGTTGTTCGTGCTAGTGGGAAGGTATATGGTGAGGTATGGTATAAAAGTCAAATTGAATTTCCATACTTATATAAAGAGACCCATTATACGGGGAAAAAGAAACAAGTCTATAGTATCAAATTGTTAAATTGGCATTTCGATTTGTTTAATTTTCGCCCTTACAAGCAAAGTAAAAAAAAGGAACAAGTACTTGTTAAGCATCCATTTTTACCTTTTCGTTTGGTAAAAGAGACTCAGCAAGAAGTAGTAATTAAAGATGAAATTTATACAGTAGATCAAGCCATCAATGAGGCCAGAAAACTAGGAATTAAAAAAATATCCGAACAACTACAAGAAAAAGAACGAATTATTGATACAAAAGATTTGAAAGTTCATGTAAAAGAGAGTAAAATAAGGTTAGAATTGTTTTTCACTGTTTATGAAGACATTACCGATTATCAGGTGATTGACGAGGCGAAGTTGCGCCAGGAAATGGAAGAAAAAAAGCAGGAATAGAAGCGAGGAAGTTATGTTGGGAGAAATTATCATAAATATTTTTAAAAATAGTTGGCCGATGATTTTAATTTTCACTACTATTTTATCAACCATTCGGATTACCTATCTAATTAAAAATCAAAAGCCCTTTGTCTTTTATAAAGAAATTTTAGGCTTGGGCTTTCTCATCTATATATTATGTCTTTTTTATGTAGTAACCTTTCAAGATGTTAGTTGGTCGACGTCCAACTTTATTCCTTTTAAAGAAATGTTTCGCTATGAGATAGGAAGTCCCTTATTTTTCCGGAATGTCGTTGGTAATATGATTATGTTTATGCCCTATGGTTTTTTCATCAGTTACTTTTTAAAACTTGAAAAACCGCGAAGTGCTTTCTTCCTTATCTTGATTGCTTCGACGACCATTGAAATTACCCAATCGGCAATTGGGCGTGTGTTTGACATTGATGATATTTTATTAAATTTAGTAGGTGGCTTGTGTGGTTTTTGTTTATTTCATCTGATCATCCGCATTCAGCAACATTTGCCTGATGTGTTGAAAAAAACATTGTTTTATAATATAATGATGGTGATTATCTTATTAGGAATGATTCTTTATTTTTATAATTTGGTAATTATGGGAGGAATAAAATGAATCAAGTAGTATTTTTTAATGAAACGGATAGTGAAATTGCCGAGATCCCATTGTTACAACAACTGATGGAGTTTGCAATTCAAAAAGAAAAATTAGGACAAGTTGAATTTAACGTTATTTTCGTTAGTAATGATGAAATTCACGCCCTTAACCGTCAGTATCGTCATGTCGATCGGGTGACCGATGTCATCACCTTTGCTTTAGAGGATCACATGGATATCGCGCTTGCCGATGGCCGGATGTTAGGAGATATTTTTATTTCTTTAGATCGAGCAAAGCAACAAGCCTGGGATTATGGTCATAGTTTAAAGCGGGAACTGGCTTTTTTATGTGTTCATGGATTTTATCATTTACTAGGGTACGACCATACGACCGATGCTGATGAAAAAGTAATGTTTCAAAAACAGGAGGAGATTCTCAATGAATTTGGAATTAAGAGAGAAAAGTAAGAAAAAAAATATCAAACGTTTTTTCCACAGTTTTAAAAATTCCTATGATGGGCTTTCTTATGCTTATCGTTATGAACAGAGTATGACCATTCATTTTCTTTCCTGTGTGATTGTATTGTTATTAGGATGGTTTTTGAAAATTCATATATATGAATGGATTATTTGTGTTTTTGCTTTAACGCTAATTGCAGGTGTCGAACTGATCAATACCGCTATTGAAGCAACTGTTGATTTGGTGACTGAAGAAATTCATCCCCTTGCTAAGATTGCCAAAGATACAGCGAGTGCCTCAGTAGGGTTATTTTCGGTAATGGCTTTTGTAACATTTTGTATCATTTTTTTACCCAAACTTGCTGCTTTAGTAGATATATTGGCGATATTGCCACGATAGATAGGAGCTTATATGAAAGAAAAATTACAAACCCTGCTAGCCAATTCTTATAGTCCATATTCTCATTTTCGAGTTGCTGCCATTGCCATTATGAAAGATGGTCGTGAATTTTCTGGAGTTAATGTAGAAAATGCTTCCTATGGAGCGACGATTTGTGCCGAACGTAGTGCCATTGTATCAGCGATTACTGCTGGTTATCAAAAGGGAGATTTTATTGCTCTTTATATTATGGTAGATAGTCCGCGCATTAGTACATGTTGCTTTGCCTGTCGCCAAGTAATTACAGAGTTTTTTGCCCCACAGAGTGAGATTATCTGTATGAACCAGACTGGTGATGAAAAAACTTACCAGGTTCGTGATCTTTGTCCGCTACCATTCGATGAAGGAGATTTACAATGAAGAGTGGATTTGTAAGTTTAATTGGCCGACCTAACGTCGGAAAGTCAACCTTGTTAAATGGAATCATGGGGAAAAAAATTGCCATTACATCAGATAAACCACAGACGACTAGAAATGTTATTCAAGGAATTTATAATTGTGATGATACTCAAATTATTTTTGTTGATACGCCAGGAATTCATAAGCCGAATCATAAATTGGGGCGTTATCTCAATAAACAAGCTTATTATAGTATGGATGATGTGGATGTGGTCTTATTTTTAACCAGTGCCAAAGAAAAACTAGGACCTGGGGATCAATATATCTTAGAACGATTGCGAACCAGCGAGAAACCGGTAATCCTTGTCTTGAACAAAATCGATGGCTTGTCTCACGAGCAAATATTACAAAAGATTATGGAATACAAAGATTTATATCCATTTGCAGAGATTGTTCCGATCTCGGCATTAAAAAAGCGCAATATCGATACCTTATTAGAAGTCATAACTTCTTATTTACCTGATGAAATTCGTTACTATGGTGAAGATGAAATTACCAATAAACCAATCTCATTTTTAATTAGTGAAATAGTCAGAGAAAAAGTATTTCGCCTGACCAGCGATGAGATTCCACATTCACTAACTTGTATTACAGAACGTATTCAGAAAAATAAGAATAGCTATACTATAAATGTATGTATTATCGTCGATCGCGATGCCTTAAAAAAGATTATTATTGGAACGCAAGGTGCAATGGTAAAAAAAATTGGGATGCAAGCGCGCCCAGAAATCGAAGCCTTACTAGGAACTACGGTTTATTTAGAACTGTATGTTCGGACGATTAAGAAGTGGCGTGATCGTGAAAAATATTTGACCGAATTTGGTTTTCATGATTTTGAATAAGTGAAGTGTATAAATAAAAATAAATTCACCACTATAAAAATAGAGGTGATTATTTTTATGAAAGAATTAGTATGGGAAATGTTTCGAAAAACAGGAAAAGTAGAGTATTATATGCGTTATAAAGAGTTAGAACGTCAGGAAAAAGAACAATAAGCACGAGAAGGTGGGGTGCCAGATGATTGAACAAGTAGAGGGGATCATCCTAAATGAAAAAAGTTATGGTGAGACCAGCAAAATTGTCAACCTTTTAACGAAGGAATATGGAATTATCGGGTTGATGGCCAAGGGAGCCAAACAGATGAAAAGTCCCCTTAGAAGTGTCACTGGCAAGCTTACTTATGGGAAATTTTATATCATTTATAAAAAAGATAAGTTATCGTTACTGACAAATGCCGATGTATTACATTATTTTAAAGAGATTAAACGTGATATTGATAGGATCAGTTATGCGAGCTTCCTTTTGGAACTCACGGAACAGGTGAGTCGTCATACAGATTCACATGCTTTATACGATTTATTAATTTCGGCACTTATAAAAATTGACGAAGGATTTGATCCCATGGTCATTACCAACATAATAGAACTGAAGTATCTTGATTTTCTTGGGGTAATGCCGATTTTAGATGGGTGTGCTATATGTGGAAATCAGACGGGGATTGTAACCTTATCTAGTAGTAGTGGAGGTTATGTCTGTAAACATTGTCTTAAACAGCAAGAGCATATTGTTGATATCAAGGTAATAAAATTGATTCGCATGTTTTACTATGTTGATATTGCCAAGATTGAAAAACTAGAGATTAAACCCTTGTATAAACATCAAATTAATACTTTTTTAGATGAATATTATGATCGTTATACGGGATTATATTTGAAAAGTAAGGATTTTATCAAGAATCTACATAAAATAATAAAGTAAAGGGCATGACACATGTCTTTTTTGTTATCAGGAAAGTACGTTTTTATGTATTAGTTCCTTTAATTACAAGGTTTTTAAAAAAAGAAAAGAACTAATTATTGAATGAATTAGTCTTCTAATAATGAAACCTTATATTGTTTTGCTTGTCTTTGTTTTTAATAAATAATATTCTTCTTGAGTTAAGTTGTTATTATAAAGATACCTTGCTAAATCAATTCCAACATATCTTATGTGCCATGGTTCATATTTCATTCCAGTAATATTTTCTTCACCGTTCTTATCAGGACACATTCCAGCCCAATTATGTCTAAATTTATGATTGATTCCTCTAGAATTACCAAAAATAAAATTACGTTATTCTATTGACAAATAAAAAAATTTCCGTAAAATGGAATTATGCAGTTTGAATCAGATGAAGAAAGATGAGGAAATATGAGAAAAAAGTTTGATCCAGAACAACTTGAAGAATCGATGTTAAGGTTGGTATCGATCTTGGGGTTTTATTCAATGGAAACAGAACCGGCTGCGAATCGAATAAATATGACAAGCTTCGATTACCAGATGGCTCGAATTCCACTTGCACCCGTAGATTCTTATATGACGATTAAGTCATTATTATTAGGACATCCTGATTATCTTTTGATGTTAGATCAACTGGGATTACCTTTTGGTGACCGTGATTTTACAGGGAAACAATTTCACTGTGCTTTGAAACTATGTTTGATTAAATATGAGGATGCGAGACTAATTCGGGTTGAGGAGAGTTTGGATGGCTTAGACTGGATCGTTTATTTTTCAGATGCCATTATTCCTAGTTCTCAAGACTTTTATGGGGAAATAGTGAAAGAGTTTGTTCAAAAATTTTATATGGAAAACCAAAAATTAAGAATGACGCAGGGACTAGTAAAAAGGCATTTAGAATTGACAAAGTAATTTTTTTATACTACAATGAATATATCTTGAATAACAAAACGATGATGAAGAGGTAGATAGGAATCTAGAAATAGAAAGCCTGTGGTTGATGGAAACGGGCCTAGAGAATATCATATGGAACTTCGGAGTGATTGATTAGAAGCTGATTCTCTTTTGAATAAGTAAGGTGGAACCGCGGGAAAACTCGTCCTTACATTCAAGGGAGTTTTTTCTTTTTTTATAGGGAAAATGTAAATTGTGTTCAAGGGAAAGATTGAACCTATATCGATTGGTTCTGATATAATAAAATAAAGCATTATAGTATAGATTTAAGAATCTACAAAAGAATGAGTTTCTAGATATCTCTTAACAAAAATCTAAATATAAAATGTGGTTAAGAAATAATAACTACATGATATGAGGAGGAGACAATATGAAACAGTTAACAATGGATAAATTGGTGAATTTATCAAAACAATATGGTTTTATTTTTCAAGGAAGTGAAATTTATGATGGGCTTGCGAATACCTGGGATTATGGTCCTCTTGGTGTTGAATTAAAAAACAATGTCAAAAAGTGTTGGTGGAAACGGTTTGTTCAAGAGTCACCCAATAGCTATGGAGTAGATGCGGCTATTCTGATGAATCCTCGTGTTTGGGAGGCAAGTGGGCACTTAAGTAATTTCTCTGACCCACTCATTGACTGTAAAGAGTGTAAGACGCGACACCGAGCTGATCATTTAATTGAGGACTTTGATGCGACGGTGAATGGGGACGCCCTTAGTGCAGAGGAAATGGTTGCTTATATTACCGAGCATCAAGTACCATGTCCTAACTGTGGTAAACACAATTTTACCGATATCCGGCAATTTAACTTAATGTTCGAAACACACCGTGGAGTAACGAATGATTCTAAAAGTGTTGTTTACTTACGTCCAGAAACCGCTCAAGGAGAATTTGTTAATTTCTTAAATGTTCAACGCAGTATGCGGTTAAAATTGCCATTTGGAATTGGGCAAATAGGAAAAGCATTCCGTAATGAAATTACACCAGGAAACTTTACGTTTCGGACGATTGAGTTTGAACAGATGGAACATCAATTCTTCTGTAAAGAAGGTACCGATGAAGAATATTATGAGTATTATAAAAACTATGGAAAGCAATTTTTCTTAGATCTTGGTATCAAAGAGGACCATCTACGGTTTAAAGATCATGAGAAATTAGCGCATTATGCCAAAGCTGCTTGTGACATCGAATATTTATTTAACTTTGGATGGGGAGAGATCAATGGAACCCATAATCGAACGAATTTTGATTTAAAAAACCATCAACAGTTTTCGAAAAAATCGATGGAGTATTTGGATCCTGAAACCAATGAGAAATATATTCCATTTGTTGTGGAAGCAAGCTATGGATGTGACCGAATTGCCCTCGCGCTTCTAAATGAAGCATATGATGAGGAAACGTTAGAAAATGGTGAGACAAGAGAAGTGATGCATTTCCATCCAGCGATTGCCCCTTATAAAGTAGCAATCTTGCCATTAGTAAAAAAATATCATAGTGAAAAAGCATTAGAAGTTTACAAGCAAGTGAGCAAGTATGTCATGGCAACCTATGATGAAACTGGTAACATCGGAAAACGATATCGTCGTAGTGATATGATTGGAACCCCATTTGCGGTAACGATTGATGATGATACCCTAAATAAGGGAACAGTTACTGTTCGAGATCGTGATACCATGGATCAGATTACCTTACCATTAGAAGAGCTTGGTGCTTATCTTGAAAAAAAAGTTCAATTTTAAAAGCCTCCCTAGGGAAGCTTTTTATTGTTTAACCGATAATGCAATAATAAGATCCATATTGTCATCACTAGCCATAATATTACGATGAAATTGTCCACAGGTTTCACAACGGTATACTATTTTATAGCGCTGTTTAAAGGGTTCAATTCCGATCGGCTTTAATAACCCACGACAAGGATTAGCTCGGTCACCTGGTAAGTGATCGACATGTTTAGAGTATAAACAGTAAGGACAGTGATCCCTCGCTGTATAATTTAGTTTATTTACTTCTTTCTTGCAGTGTTCACAGGTAAAATTTTCATCTTTCATTGTAAAACGTTTCATCATCTTCACCAAAAATATTATATCAAACTTTGCTAAAAAAAGAAAATATGTTATAATAGGTGGCGCAATGGAGGGATTGTATGGTTGGTAAGTCTAATACAATGCACTATAAACGAAACCATAAGAAGGGGAATGGGGTTCCACAACCTGATTGTAGTCATGCTGCTTTGATATATGACTATCTTCAGATGATAAAAGAGGACTTAGATACGGGTGATCTTCCTTTCGAAAAAGGTGAGGCCTTTTTAACGGTTGACAAAAAAGATATGGCTAGATTGTTACATGAATATGAATGTATAAAAAATCACGCGTTGAAATCAGATTGTAGTTATTATCGTTTTGGATTAAAAATTAAAAAGAGAGATGAGTATATTCAAATTGATTATATGCTTTATACCAAAAATCAAGGTGAAAAAAGATTGAATCTTGTTAAGACAAGTGATTACATGATTACACCATTAGAACTAGAGTTATTACTCTATTTAAAGAGTCATAGGAGATCCAATTATTTTAGTAAGGAAGGGACGGAAGATCCTACGAGTCTAGCAATTTGGTTTTCGGATAAGGGGGATTGTAAAGAACAATTTTTGTATCATGAATTCTGTACAGCTGGCGAATTGGCAACCCTATTTGATAAATTTGAATATTATAAGTATAGTACTAGGCAAGAAAAAGTATTTACCCGTTGATTATGTGAATTTTAGATGTTTCAGATCATAATGATCGCTTTTGAATATGGATTTCACTTTAAGAGGAAATCTTTTTCTTTTTCTAATATTCTGATATAATAGAACTACTTGGATGTGAGAGTATGGAATACAAAGTAACAATTGATAACTTTGAAGGTCCTTTGGATTTGTTATTACACTTAATTAAACAAAGTGACATTGATATCGTCGATATTTCTATCTTAGAGATTACAAAGCAGTATTTGGCTTTTATTGAAGCCCAAGAGGAAATGAATTTAAATGTTGCAAGTGAGTATCTTGTTATGGCAGCCACGCTTCTTGAGATGAAATCAAATATGTTATTACCACGTCGTCAAAAAGAGGAACAAGATGGTTATGAAGAAGATCCTCGTGAAGTTCTCATTGAACGTTTAATTGCCTATCAACGATATAAGGAAATGACTCCAGCTTTAAAAGAGTTAGAGGAGCGACGAAATACCGTTTATACAAAGGAACCTGCGGATTTAAAACAGTTTTCTAATCAGGATGTTACCTATGAGGGAGATGTTACATTAGATGATTTAATGAAGGCGTTCCAATCTTTTTTAAAACGAAAGGATTTAGAAAAACCACTTACTACCAAAGTGACTAAAAAAGAATTATCGGTTCAGAAAAGAAGTTATGAAATCAAATCCCTTTTACGAAAAAAAAAGAAATTGGAATTTCATGAGTTATTTGACAGTTATAAGAAAGCATATGTGGTTGTGACTTTTTTGTCGATTTTGGACCTTGCCAAAAAACAAGAACTGGAAATCAAACAAGAAGCAAACTTCAGTCATATTTATTTAATTGCTAAGGATGGTGACAAAGATGAATAAGGTAGCAATATTGGAGGGCTTGTTATTTCTAAGTGGGAGTGAAGGCCTAAATATGGAGGATATCATTGCTATTTTAGAGGTAACTGAGTTAGAGGCCAAAGCGTTGTTAGAGAACCTTGCTCATGATTATGAGCAACAAGAACGGGGAATTCAGTTAGTATTATTGGGAAACCGTTTAAAATTAACAACCAAGGAAGAACATAAAGCATATTATGAAAAGTTAGTTGAGGTAGAACAAAATACCGAACTAAGTCAAGCTGCGTTAGAGACACTTGCTATTATCGCTTACAACGAACCAATTACTAGAGTTAAAGTGGATGAAATTCGTGGAGTTGGCTGTAGTCATCTTATTCGAAAACTTGTGAGTATGAATTTAATTTGTGAATGTGGGCGGGCTGATAGCCCTGGAAGGCCATTATGCTATCGAACGACGAAAGCATTTCTAGATCATTTTGGATTAGCGAGTATTGAAGAACTACCTGCATTAGAAGATATTGTAGTTGGTGAACTAATCGAAACGGATTTATTTGAATCTAAGTATCAGGAACAATCAACAAAGACAGAAGAGGTGTAGTTTGATGAAACCAGTTATTGTTGGAATTATTCCCACTTCTCAGTTATTTAAGAAAGAGTGTCCCTATGATGACTTCTACAAGGTAATTAATATGTACCCCAAGCAAATTTTTGAAAGTGGAGCCATTCCGATAGGGGTGATGATGCATGATGGTCAGGTAAATGAACAAGCCCTTGCTTTATGTGATGCTTTTATAATCCAGGGCGGGAACTGTGTTTATCCATATATTTATGAGGTAATTTATTACGCGATTAGAACCAATAAACCACTATTAGGAATTTGTCTGGGATCCCAAGCTTTAGCAATCTTTAGTGCTATATATGAACAAATGGATCGTGATCGAGTGTATCAAATAGAAGAAATCTTAGCGATTTATCAAAAATTAAAACAAGAGTATGATGGAACCTTGTTAAAACATCTAGATCCACCTCATATTCATGATCAAGAGAAACTAATTACGCGAACGACTATCACGCAATATGAACACCCTATTTCTCTTATCCCTGGTTCTCGTCTTAGCGCTATTTACCAGTGTGATCAGATGGATGTTGTTAGTCTCCATGGATTTGATTATAAATATATTGGATCAGATTTTGAAGTGACAGCGGTTGCACCTGATGGCGTAGCGGAGGCAATTGAATACAAGGATCCTAACTATTTTATTGTAGGAACTCATTTTCATCCAGAAATTAGAGAAAATGACCATCGTATTTTTGAAATGTTAATAAAAGAGGCCATGAAACGAAAATAAGCATTGAAATGGACAAAAATATTTGTTATAATGGATTTGTCCAATTTGCCGGCGTGGCGGAATGGTAGACGCAGTGGATTCAAAATCCACCGATAGCAATATCATGAGGGTTCAAGTCCCTCCGCCGGTACCAGTTTGATTGTTACTCGGAAGTTCCGATTATTTGCAAAACGACTTACCAAATAGTCGTTTTTATGTTATAGTTGGTAGATTGAGTGTGTTTACTTTTTATTATTCATTATCATTTAAATAATAGAAAAATAAGTTGAATGATGGCAACGATTAAAGCAAAGATTAAAAAATTCTTCTTAATCGTTTTCATTACCTCCCTTCGAAGGTAAGCACTCAACTGTTAAAGTATTCCATAAATTATACTAAAATATTTATTATAGTACAACGAATTTAACTAAATTTTGTCAATTTAGCAGAACGCACTTGTATATTTTCCAAAACAGTGTACAGTTAAATATAAGGGGGGAAATTATGTACGAGTTTCTCATATCAAAAAGGTTAATCAATTTATTGCAAGTGGTTGAAACACTCTACCGCGATTCAAACGTTAAACCATATTATCATCATACACTAAGAGTTGCTGAGTATTCATATAAAATAGCTAAAACTGAAAAGATAAACGCAGAATTAATAGTTGCGGCTTCCTTAATTCATGATATCGGAATGATTTATGATAATAGCTTTACGGGTCATATAATACAAACAAGAGAAAAAGGACCGAAAATTTTATATTCTGCGGGGTTTAGTGACAAAGAAATAATAAAGATTATTTCAATAGCTATTTCACATCACCCTAATAATAAGAGTATCTTAATAGATAATTATGAAAAAATATTATTTGATGCTGACAATTTAGATCTAGTTGGTGCTTTTGGTATATTACGATGGTTTGGAAAAATTCCTGATTCTATTCAAGAATTGAAATCATCAGCAGAATTATTTATAAGCATTATTGAAGAAGCATATAAAACACGTGAATACTATTTTTATACATGTTATGGACGAATATTAGGTGAGAAATTTGTGGATGAATGTTTAGATTTTTGTAAAAAAATAAAAGAGTTTAGTAATACCTTTCTACATAATAATTATGATTTACATCCGAAATCTATCACCAATCAAATTTATAATAATAAAAATCTTATGAAGCCTGATAAAAAAATAATTGTAGCTTTATGTGGTTTTAGATGTTGTGGAAAAAGTAGCATTAGAAAAATATTAAGCAAGTATAATATAAATGTCTATGATACTAATTCAATAGAAATAAATGATAAGGATTTTAACAATTTACCAATTAGTGAAATTATAAAAAAATATGGTAAAAATGAACCCTACCTGTATTTTATTAATGATGATTTAAGAAAATATATAGATAAGAGTTTGCAGTTAGTAATTATTGATAGTATTACAACAGAAAAAGATTTGATTTTTTTAAAAGAGCATTATCCTGAATGTATAATTAAAACAATTTTTATTTATGCTCCATATAAAATTAGAGAAGAACGATATATTAAGTGTGATGTTAAAACAAATATGAGAAATCAATTATTAAAAGATCATGATAATGAATTAATAAAACTTGGTATTTTAAATTTAATGTACAATTCAGATTATGTAATTGATAATACTCACGATTTTCATTTTCTAGAAAGTAATATTAAAAATATTTTATTTGATATTACTAAACAACATATATTTGATGAGTAATAAAAAAACAATTGAAAATGAACTTCTCAGTGTATCAAATACTACACGTATAAATTCCCAACGTTATAATAAATATAATGCCAATGTACAATAATTTTATTGAGCATTATTTCATCTTGTTTAAACCCAAATTTAGTTTGGTGGCTTGTATTGTGAAAACAATGATTTTATGCTAAAATAGAGAAGTATAAAAGAAAGATAAATTTTATAAAAAATGGTGAAATTTATGAGCAAAATAGATAAAAAGAGTTTGGAAAATGCAAAAAAATTATTTTCAAGTGGAGATATAGATAATATTGAAGTTGGGACTACAAAAGGATTACAATAAATTCATAAATATCTATTTGCTGGTTTATATGATTTTGCTGGTATTATTAGGAAAGAAAATATTTCCAAAGGTAATTTTAGATTTGGTAATTCTTTATATCTAGAAGAAATGTTAAAGAAAATTGAAACAATGGGTGAAACAACGTTAAAGGAAATCATAGATAAGTACGTTGAAATGAATATCGCTCATCCCTTTTTAGAAGGGAATGGAGATAACTATCTTTTTAAAAGAATACCTAATGCCATTTCGTGAAGGGAATGGTAGAAGTACAAGAATTTGGCTAGATCTAATACTAAAGAAAAATCTAAATAGAATTGTTAATTGGGAAAATATCAATAAAAATTTGTATTTACAAGCGATGGAAAGAAGTCCCATTAACACGTTAGAAATTAAAACTTTAATAGAAAATAATTTAACGGATGATTTTAGTTTAGAAAGTTTTTTTAATGGTATAGAAACATCTTACTACTATGAAACAAATGATTGAAACCCTTTTTCTTTTGCAAAATTTGGTGGATACTTAACAATGGATATTCCAAATAGAGATTATACTTTATTATTTTATATGATACGATAGAATTGACTAGTTGTGTCAAATTAAAAATAACTTGTATATTGATAAAATTTCAATGAAAAAAGGAGTACTAATATGGATGAATTAACTATTGTAATAGACGCATGGTACAATCCAGAATTAAAAGAATATTTAATGTCATTAAATGGTATTTTAGATGTTAAAATAAAAAATGATAAACAGTTAGACATTTATTTAAAATATGATCGTAATTTAATAACTCCAAAAATAATAAAAATGGAAATTTTATTATTTTTAGATATCATAAATATTCCCTCTATACTTTCTTTTGATAAACATCCAAAGTTTAAAACAAATCATGATACGATAATTAGGGATGATCTTTGTTGTGAATATTGTTTTAAGGGATTTGTAGATGATTTATTTGAAATTGACGGAATAGAAAAGGTTGAAAGTGATTTTAAAGAAGATTATTTTTTTAAAAAGTATGATGAGCGTGAAAAACTTGTAATAAAGATAAAATACAATCCAAATTTAATAAGTACTGAGCAAATAAAAATAAGTTGAATTAAAATTAAATTTATAAAAAGTTGTTATATGTTATTTGCTAGGGTACTGATATGAATAAAATAGTTTCTAAGAGTTAGAATGTTTTGATACATTGTTACATTTTCTTAGAGTTTTTTTGTGCAAGAATATATAAGATTTAGTAAGAGAACAATAATGCCGATAGAATGCGTTCTAAAAATAGAAAGTATGTGTTATAATCAGATTATGGAAGTCATATATGCAAGATGGATACTTCAATCTATCGGGCACACGATTACATTGTTTACAAGATGGAGGTATTATGGAACATTGGAAGCAAAAAATTAGTTTATTTTTAACAAGTCAGGCGATTTCGTTACTTGGATCATCATTGGTTCAGTATGCGATTATCTGGTATATTACATTAACAACTCAGTCAGGAGTGATGATGACACTATCAACGCTTTGTGGAGTCATTCCTCAAGTTATTATTTCGCCATTTGCTGGGGTCTGGGCTGATCGCTATAATAAAAAGATGTTGATTATGGTGTCAGATGGAATGATTGCAATATCGACATTGATCATTGCCCTTTGTTTTTTAGCAGGCATTGATTCTGTTTGGTTATTATTTGTTGTTTTAGCAATTCGTTCTTTGGGAACTGGGGTCCAAACACCAACAACGACAGCGTTTATCCCCGAAGTTGTTCCCGAAGGAAAACTAATGAAAATCAATGGAATTAATTCGACTATTCAGTCAATTATGTTAATTCTATCACCAGCGCTTAGCGGGGCTTTACTAGCAAACTTTGATCTCGGTTATATTTTCTTTATCGATGTTATTACAGCTGTGATTGGAATTGGAATTTTTTCATTCGTAACTGTTCCATTCCGTAAAAAAAATACTGAAAAGATAGATTATTTCCAGTCGATCAAAGAGGGAATTTCTTATACGAAGGAAAATAAATTGATTACGAAGATGCTTGTCTATCTGATGATCTTTAACTTCCTCATAGTTCCATTTGCAACGTTAACACCATTACTGGTTACCCGAACCTTTGGAGCGGAAGCTTGGTATTTAACGGTCAATGAAATGGTATTTTTTGTTGGAAGCATCATCGGTGGTGTGCTAATTTCTACTTGGGGTGGTTTTCATGATCGGGTTAAAACCATTGGGATTGCTTGTCTTATTTGTGGCTTGTTTGGTATTTTACTAGGAATGCCTTTTCACTTTGTTTTTTATCTTGTCTGTATAGGTGTCATGGGAATCACGATGCCATTTATGAATACCCCGTTTATTACAATGTTTCAAGAGACTGTCGATACTGATAAACAAGGGCGGATATTTGCCCTTATCACAATGTTAACGGGAGCGATTATGCCTCTTGGGATGATTCTTTATGGACCACTTGCTGACATCGTTAAAATTGAATATATTTTAATTATAACGGGGGTTCTATTTGTCGTTGGTACATGTATTTTATTACGAGATCAAACACTTCGTAAGATGGCCCATGAGAGTGGGCAGAAAGAAGAGAAGTCAACGATTTAGTTATTCATTAAAATTTTTAATAGCCATATTACAGTAGGGGGGGTTATGAAAACAATTTTATTTAATGATCATAATTTAGAAAAAAGGGAAATGGATCAACAAGTAACTAAGGTTAGAGTTGCACTCCTTAATTCTCAAAATGAGCTTTATCTGGCCCATTATAATGGGGTATATTTATTGCCGGGTGGGAAAGTTGAGGTTGGTGAAGATCTCGTAACGGCAGCAACCCGTGAGATCTATGAGGAGGCAGGGATCGTTCTTAATCTTGAAGATTATGAACCACATCTTCTTGTTATTCAGTATCTTTCTCATTATCCGAAGCGTACAGGAAATGGGTATCATAATAAATTGACTAAGACATATTATTATGTGGTCGTTACGGATCAAGTCCTTGATATTAGTAAACGACAGTTATCTGAGCGTGAAAAAGTGGGGGGATTTGAAATTATTCAGGTTAATTTAACAGAGATTCTGCCACTATTACGACACAATGATACGGATAATCCACGTAATTTATATTTTACGCGTGAACTCCAAGCAGTAATCGATGAATTGAAAAATATGACGGTTCCATTTTGACCACATTTATGATTGTGATCATGATGATTGGTTGACGCACATTTGTTTGAGTTGTATACTAAAGATGTATAATCATAGATAGTTAAAGGAATGATATTGTGATAGAAACAGCGATTACCCAAGTAATAGATAGGTTAGAACAAACGGGATCAATTATAGAACCCCAAGATCGGGAATATATTGTAAAAAAGGTAATGCAGTTAGCTGATCATACTTTGACGCTAGAGGGCTTTCAACAAGAAATTGTCACCTTCCTCGAATGCTGCAAGCATAATCAAGATTTTGGTCTTCGAGAATGTAGTGTTGGGATTAAAATTGGTTCTTTGGAGCTCAAGATCAATGAACAGATTGATAGTCTGTTCGACATTGCTTCGATTACCAAACTATTTACTTTAAAATTATGTTATGAATTAGAGAAGCAGGGGATTTTACATTATGATGCGTATGTTACTGATATTTGCCCAGCGTTTACCGGACTGAAGAATTATACAGTCTTAGATATTTTACAAATGCGTGGAAAAATATGGGGTGCTAAGAAATTATCCGAATCCCAGGATAAAGACGAATTATATCAAGTATTAACGACGATCGAGGTTGTCAGTCTTGATGCCCAAGATAGTAATTATACAGATTTAGGGTTTACCATCTTACCATTTTTAATTGAAGCATTGTCTCCACATCACCAGTCATTTGCCCAATTAATGAACACCTATGTGATAAAACCTTTAGGATTAACACATACGACTTATCTACCAAAACATAAGCGATTACTGGGAAATGGAAACTTTGACCAATTGCCTCATGATAAAAAGACACGTATTTTAGGTGGGGTGAATGGGGCTGCGGGGTTATTTACTGATCTTACTGATTTGTTTCGGGTGGCTGATCATGTTTTTACCGGAACCTTCTTTGATGTACCGTTTATGAAGGCACTTTATCAATATCATTTTTTAGATGGAATTGATCGTCGGCGCAGTTATGCGGGACTTTATACTTATTCTGGAAAACATTATCATAACTTTTGTCCAATGGAGTTTTCCAATAAGACCATTGCCCATCAAGGATTTACGGGTAGCTTGTTTGTGGTAGATCCAGTCAATCGCATTAATTTGACGTTATTAATTGATGCGATTCCTCCAGGATCAATGCAGAAATCAGAACATTACTTACATTATTTTCATAAAATGAAACGACGTTTGGTGTTAGATAGTTTGGTAGTTTATTGTTACTGTGAATTAAAAAAAGAATTATTGAAGCGATAAGGAGGAATGGTGTTTGAAAGAAGATTTATTAAATATTCCTGGCGTTGGAAAAGCGATGAAAGAGGATTTTATACGTCTTGGATATCGTAGTGTTTCATCACTAAAAGGAGCTGATCCTGAGGAGATGTATGATCGGCAGTGTCAGATTCAAAAGAAGCATGTCGATCGTTGTGTATTATATGTATACCGCTGTGCTGTTTATTATGCTGATCATGATGGAAAAGATTGTGAACAGTTAAATTGGTGGGATTTTAAAGTGAAAAATGAGTTAGGAGAGCGAGTAAATGAATAAGAAACCAGTGATTGGAATAATTGGAAGACCAGATATTGCCAGTGATGATGATCGAGTTATCTGTGTCATCGAAGATATGCGACAAGCGATTATAAAGTTTGGCGGGATTCCAACGTTAATTTTACCGACTCAAGATGTTGAATATGCTTCGATGAAGCCTATGGAAGTTCCTTTGATGACAACTTCTGAAAAGGAAGCAATGTATGCGATGATTGAGCAATGTGATGGAATTGTAATGCCTGGAGGGCTTGCTTGGTATGAGTATGATGAAGTTGTTGCGACTTATGTCCGAGAACATCAAATTCCGACTTTGGGGATTTGTCTAGGAATGCAGATCATGGCGAAAGTAACTCGTGATGATCGTGATATCATTACTGATGATACCGTTCGTAATGAGAGTGAAATTGATCACTGCCAACCTGGGGTATCGCATGTACATTCGATTACAATTATGAAAGGAACAAAGTTATACGATATAATTCAGATGGAGCAACTTGATGTTAATAGTCGTCATCGTTATCATGTTTTAAATTCTGATCATACGGTTGTTAGTGCTGTTGCAAAAGATGGTATCATTGAGGCAATGGAAGACCCTGATCATCCATTTATGATCGGAGTCCAGTGGCATCCGGAATCTATATGTGAGGACGAATCAAGTGAGCGTCTTTTTAGGGCCTTTATTGAGGCAAGTAAGCACCACCAGAAAGGGGTTCGTGATATTAAAAAACCACTTATTGGAATGATTGGGCGTCCTGATGAGACAGTTGATCATAATATGATTATTGGAATGTGGGAAGATAGTCGGCGAGCAATTATAAAAAAAGGTGGTATTCCCTTTGTTCTCCTTCCTAATCAGGATTTGGTTTATGAATCAACGCGGCCACGTGATGTTCCAGCACTTACAGATTTAGAAAAAGATGAATTAAAACAGATCATTACAATCCCTAATGGTCTACTAATACCAGGTGGGTATAAGTGGTATGAATTTGATTGCCAGCTATATGAATATGCATTAGAACGTGATCTTCCTGTTTTAGGAATTTGTACTGGAATGCAGATGATGGCTCGAATTGATAATCAATCAGATCAGGATGCATTTTTTCCTAATATTCGTAACGAAACTGAGACCGATCATCATCAACGTGATGTCAAATATGTCCATGATGTAATCTTGACTGAGGATAGTAGGTTATATCAAATTGTAAAAGAGTCGAAGATTTCTGTTAATAGCCGTCACAATTATCATATTCCTAAAGTAAATCATTTTCGGGTAGCAGCGATTTCACACGATGAGTTAATCGAGGGAATAGAAGCAATTAATAAACAATTTGTAATTGGGGTTCAGTGGCATCCTGAGACGATGTTAGACTATGACCAACCAGCTAATCGACTTTTAGAAGCATTTATAAAGGCTTGTGAAAAATAGTATTTTCTTACTATTTTTTATTTGGATTTGACGAGCGAACATAAGTTTTGTATAATATAATCATAGAAGTAAAAAAAGAGGATGCGAAAGTGCATACTTATGGTATAATAGCTAGTGAAAAAGGTGAGAGTATGGATAATATTATAATTAAAGGAGCCCGTGTTAACAATTTAAAGAATGTTGATATTACGCTTCCTAAAAATAAATTAATTGTTATGACAGGAGTATCAGGTAGTGGAAAGAGTAGTTTGGCGTTTGATACGATTTATGCCGAAGGACAAAGACGCTATGTCGAGAGTTTGAGTGCTTATGCCCGCCAATTTTTGGGTGGGAGTGAAAAACCAGATGTTGATAGTATTGAGGGGTTGTCGCCAGCAATTAGTATTGATCAAAAGACGACCAATAAGAATCCTCGTAGTACGGTAGGAACTGTAACGGAAATTTATGATTATCTGCGTTTACTATATGCCCGCGTTGGAGTTCCGTATTGTCCTATTCATCATATTCCAATTAGCAGTCAGAGTATTGAAGAAATGGTGAATCAAGTATTAAAATTAGAAGATCGAACCAAAATACGTGTGTTAGCTCCCGTTATCTATGGTGAAAAGGGAACTCATAAAGATCTTTTGGAAAAATTACGGAAAGAGGGATTTGTTCGTGTTCGCGTCGATAATGAAGAACGTGATTTGGAAGAGGATATTGTCTTAGAAAAGAATAAGAAGCATCAGATCGCTGTTGTGATTGACCGCTTGATTATCAAGGATGATATTCGCAGTCGCTTATATGAATCAATTGAAACAGCTAGTAAATTAGCCCACGGAAAAGTTGTCATTGATGTCGTTGGTCATGACGAAATTCTTATGAGTGAGACCTATGCTTGTCCCCATTGTGATTTTTCTCTTCCTGAGTTAGAACCACGGATGTTTTCTTTTAATGCGCCTTATGGTGCTTGTGATGATTGTAAAGGACTAGGAATCAAGTTAAAGATTGATGAAAACTTAATTGTTCCAAGTAGGGAACTTAGTATCAATGAAGGGGCTATTGTTTCATTAAATATTAAAGATGAAAATAATATCAATTATACTGAGTTATTTACAACTTGCCAGTTTTATGGAATTGATATGAATGCGCCATTTCATAATCTAAAGAAACAGGATATTGCCATTTTATTTTATGGATCACCTGATGAGATTGAATTTAACTATGTATCAAAAAACGGAAATACCCGAACAGTGAAGCGCCCTTATGAGGGAATTATTACTAATTTGGAACGACGTTATATGGAGACAAAGAGTGGTTGGATTCGTGATTGGATTGAAAACTTCATGACGGAGCTTCCTTGTCCTACTTGTCATGGAGCCCGTTTAAATGATGATGTCTTAGCAGTCTTAATTGGTAAAAAAAATATTTACGAAGTAACAAAGATGAGTATTCGGGAACTCCATCAATTTTTTCAGAAATTAAAGTTAACTAAAGAACAACAGGAAATATCACGGTTAATTATTAAAGAGATTGATTCTCGTCTTAGCTTTTTAATTAATGTTGGATTAGAATACTTAACATTAAATCGGAGTGCTGGTACCTTATCTGGTGGTGAAGCGCAACGAATTCGGTTGGCAACCCAAATAGGATCTCGCTTAACAGGGGTATTATATGTCTTAGATGAGCCTAGTATTGGTCTTCATCAACGTGATAATAATCGTTTGATTCAGTCGATGCTCGAGATGCGTGATTTAGGAAATACCTTAATTGTCGTGGAACATGATACAGATACGATGCTAGCGAGTGATTATCTCGTTGATATTGGACCGAGAGCCGGAAGTCATGGCGGGAAGATTATCGCGCATGGGACACCACAAGAAGTGATGCAAAATAAGGATAGTTTAACAGGTCAGTATTTAACTGGAGCCTTAAAAATTGAAGTACCGGCGAAACGGCGTAAAGGAAATAAGAAATATTTAGAAGTAAGAGGGGCAACCGAGCATAACTTAAAACGCGTAAATGCCAAAATTCCTCTAGGAACATTTACCTGTGTTACGGGAGTATCAGGAAGTGGGAAATCGACGTTGGTGAATGAGATTATTTATAAAGCAGTTGCCAATAATTTATATCGCAGTAAGGAACGGCCTGGTGCTTTTAAGACAATCAAAGGACTTGAACATATCGATAAAGTCATCGATATCTCTCAGACCCCTATCGGTCGAACACCCCGGTCAAATCCTGCAACTTATACTGGTGTATTTGATGATATTCGCGATGTGTTTACTGCGACCAAAGAAGCCAAGATTAGAGGATATGATAAAGGACGCTTCTCGTTCAATGTCAAGGGTGGTCGATGTGAAGCTTGCTGGGGAGATGGTGTGAAAAAAATTGAGATGCACTTTCTTCCTGATGTATATGTTCCTTGTGAAGTATGTGGTGGAACTAGGTACAATCATGAAACACTAGAAATTAAATATAAGGGGAAAAATATTTACGATGTCTTAGAGATGACCGTTGAGGAAGCTCTAGAATTTTTTGAAAATATTCCTAAAGTCAAAAATAAATTACAGATGCTTTTAGATGTTGGATTAGGATATGTAAAACTTGGTCAGAGTGCTCCAACTCTATCAGGTGGTGAAGCAGCTCGGGTAAAACTTGCCAAAGAACTTCAAAAGCGTCCAACGGGAAAAAGTTTATTTATCTTAGATGAGCCAACAACGGGACTTCATAGTGATGATATCAAAAAACTTTTAGTTATTTTAAACCGTATTGTCGATAATGGTGACACTGTCCTAGTGATTGAGCATAATTTAGATGTAATTAAAGTAGCAGACTATATTATCGATCTTGGTCCAGAAGGTGGAGACCAAGGTGGTATGATTATTGCCAAGGGAACTCCAGAAGATATCGTCAAAGAAGAAAAAAGTTATACCGGTTTATATTTAAAATCAATGTTAAATCAGTAATAAATGAAAAGTGCGAGAGAAGCAAGGTTCATTTGTACAAAAAATTCTTTTAAAATATATTATAAATCTTACTATTTTTTCGTGTTTTGAACATATTAGAACTTTAAAAGAATATATAGTTAATATGAGGGAAATAAAAATGAAACAGAAAAAAAATTATATTTTAGTATTTGTTGTTGGTTTTTTAATCTTGTCAGTAGCGGTTTTGTATATCTTTTTTAGTAGAGCAAGAAGTGAAGAGATGAATGTTAGTCAGGTCGAAGGAATTGTTATATCTGTAGCGAATGAAGAAGTGAAAGTACAGGATAAAAAAGGTGTTATTTATACGGTCGCTCCATTTGACAATGATATTATAGTTGGTTCAAAATTAGCGGTGGAATATACCGGATTATTAAATGAAGATAAATATATCGATGTTAGTCAAGTTGTAGACTATAAAACAACCGATTTGAAAGTAGATGAAAATGGAATTCCAGTAGATTGGCTTGATAATGGAATTTTCCACAATTACTATATTCTAGCGAATAATAAATTAAAAGGGATGACATTAGATGAAAAAATTGCACAACTTCTTTTGGTCAGGTACCCAGATAATAATCAACTAGAAGCATTAAAAAAGTTTCAATTTGGCGGATATTTATTTTTCGAAAAAGATTTTCGTAATAAAACAGCTCAGGAAGTCAAAAAGATGATTTCACAGGCTCAGCAAACCGCAAAGATTCCTCTTTTAACTGCTGTTGATGAAGAAGGTGGGAAAGTCGTTCGAGTAAGTAGTAACCCAAATCTTGCTAGTCATAGATTTTTATCACCCCAGGAATTATATCGGAATGGTGGATTTGAAAAAATAAAAGCGGATACAATTGAAAAAAGCAATTTATTAAAAAATTTGGGGCTTAATTTAAATCTTGCACCAGTGGTTGATGTTTCTACTAGTTCAAGTGATTATATGTATGATAGGACTTTGGGTGAAAACTCTGAGTTGACATCTGTATTTGCCAAAACGGTTATTGCAGCTAGTAAAGGGACTGATGTATCGTATACTTTGAAACACTTTCCGGGATATGGTAATAATGCAGATACACATTTATCAGAAACCCAAGATGAAAGAAGTTATGATGATATTAAAAAAAATGACTTACCTCCATTTGAATCCGGAATTCAAGCAGGGGCAGAGGCCATATTAGTAAGTCATAATATAGTAAAGGCAATTGATTCAAAAAACGCTGCTTCTCTATCACCTAATGTACATAATTTACTACGAAATGAGTTAGGATTTACGGGAATTATTATTACTGATGATATTGCGATGAAAGCAGTATCCGATATTCCCAATGTAACAGTTGAAGCAATTTTAGCTGGAAATGATTTAATCATTACAACAGACTATGAAAAAAGTTTCAGTGATATCAAACAAGCATTAAAAAATAATATTATAGATGAAAGTATCATCGATAAATTAGCGTTTCGTGTAATTGCATGGAAGTATTATAAAGGTCTTATGTTTGAAAATATGAAATAAGATGTATAATGATAATTATTAGAAAAACATAACGATATAAATTATAAAAAATAGGAGTTACTAAAAATCTTCTATTTTTTGTTATATTGCCAAATTTATTGAAGCATGTATTTGGAGTGTTTTTTTTCAAATTAACAGCAGATATGCCGTAAGTTGAGAGAAAATGATTTGAACAAACTTAGCTTAATAATGATAACCATTTTATTAGAAACCTTTTATGAATTACCCGTGGAATGCAAGATGCATTCTTTTTTTTGTCAAGGAAGCGTCTAATTTTTTGTCAAATGCTGGGAAAAATAAGATCCGTGTTATAATAGAACTAGGAGAGTGAAAATTATGACACCACATATAGAAGCAGAAAAGGCTATGATTGCACCTAATGTAATTATGCCTGGTGATCCGCTACGAGCAAAATTTATAGCGGAACATTATTTAAAAGATTATCAACTTGTTAATGATGTAAGAGGAATGTATGCTTATACAGGGTATTATAAAGATAAGAGAGTGACTGTGATGGCTTCAGGAATGGGAATGCCAAGTATGGGAATCTATTCTTATGAATTATTTCATTTTTATGGCGTTGAAACTATTATTCGTGTAGGAAGCTGCGGTGCTTATGCGCCTGATCTTCATCTTTATGATCTTATTTTAGTCGAGGAAGCGTACTCTACTTCTAGCTTTGCTAAGGTTCAAAATGGGAGTACCGATACGATAATTCCAGCTAGTCTTGAACTGACAGCTTCACTTGCTGCGACTGCTAACAGTCTTAATATGTCATATCACCAAGGTCGTATTTATTCTAGTGATGTTTTTTATACCAAAGATTCAGTTTATGAAACCATGTATCAGAACTACCAGTGTTTAGGCGTTGAGATGGAAAGCTTTGCCCTATTTCATAATGCCCGAGTATTAGGAAAAAAAGCAGCTTGTGTTTTAACGGTATCAGATAGTTTTATCACTCGTGAAGAAACGACGAGTGATGAAAGGGAAACTGCATTTACCGATATGATAGAGTTAGTATTAGAAACATTCGTTTAAAATTTTAAATTTAACATATACTAAAGAAGAGGTGATCATGTGACATATAGTAAAGGTGGGACCATGGCTTATAATTTACATATTATTAAGACCAAACGTTTCAAAAAAACAGTCGTAAGAGTAAACTTTCGCCATAAATTTGATAAACAGAGTATTACTTATCGTAATTTATTATGTGAAGTTTTATTTAATTCAACCAAAAAATATCCAACAATGCGTGATATGTCGTTGAAGACAGAGGATTTGTATGGAGCAAATTATTTGTATCGAAATACGTATTTAGGTCAGGAAGTGATTACAAGTTTTGAATTGACTTATTTAGATGACCAGCATACAGAAACAGGAAATGGGAAGGAAGCAATTCGTTTTTTACATGAAATTTTATTTGCCCCTAATGTAGTTGATGGAACCTTTGATTCCAAGGAATTCCAGAAAGCAAAAGCCCATTTAACAGAAAAAATTACAGCGGCGAAAGAGAATTCGAATTATTTGGCAACACGAGGTTTTTTAAAAGCCATTTTTCATGATAGTGAACTACAATATACAGGGCCAGGATATTTAGAAGATTTAGAGCAAATTGATGAGAAAGGTTTATACGAGTATTATCAACACATGATTAATCGCAATATCATCGATATTTTTGTCTGTGGGGACGTTAATTCTACGGAAATTAAACACTTATTTGAACAGGAGTTTCCTGTTAATACGGTGAAAAAACCAAGTACCAATTTCATTGTAAAGCAAGATAAATTTCGTAAGCGTTGCCGGATCGTTATAGATCCAAAAGAAGATTTTCAACAAAGTATTCTCATTGTTGGTGCTAAGGTAAATGTGATGGATGAATTTGAACGCAAATATGTTTCTTCGCTTTATAACTATATTCTTGGTGGTGGAAGTGATTCGCTTCTTTTTCAGAATGTTCGTGAAAAACATTCATTGTGCTATAGTATTTATTCTAATTTTGATAAATCAATTCACTTACTTAGTATTAGAGCGGGAATTGACGCCACCCATTATCAAAAAGCTGTATCGCTTATTCGCCGGACCCTAAAGGATATTGCTGATGGAAAGTTTGATGAAGAGCAAATTGAACGCTTTAAAATGGTGTTTCGAACATCACGGGAAGAGATGACAGATACCCCATATTCGATGATTGGTTTTTACCAGGCGCATGAATATACTGGGATGGATTTGAATGATGTTTCGTTAAAAGAAATTGAGAAGTTGACCAAAGATATGGTAGTCGAATTTGCTAAGAAAATTCATTTGGATACAATCTATTTATTAAAAGGAGGGAATCGTCATGAATAAAATTCCTCTAGAGAAAACCGGAATTGATGTTTGCTACGAAAAACTAGATAGTGGTTTAGAATTATATATTGTTAAAAAAGAGGGTGTTAAGCAAACTTATGTCACCCTGACAACCAAGTTTGGAAGTGAAGTACAGGAGTTTGTCCCACGATCTGAACAAAAGATGAAAAAAGTTCCACTGGGGGTTGCTCATTTTTTAGAGCATCAGCTGTTTCAGATGGAAGATGGAACTGATCCTATGGAAATATTTAGTAATTCGGGAAGTGATGCCAATGCATTCACTTCAACGGAGCAAACAACTTATTTATTTTCTGGGGTAAATGAGACTTTAGAGAATCTAGGATATTTGATTCACTATGTATCGAGTCCCTATTTTACTGATGATTCTGTTGAAAAAGAAAAGGGGATTATCATTGAAGAATTAAAAATGTATGCCGATGATCCTTATCAAATGCTTTATCAAAAAATGCTATTTAATACCCTGAGGAATTCTCCTGCACGTTATCCAACAATTGGAACAATCGCCGATATAAAAAAGACAACCAAGGAAGATTTAATAACTTGTTATAATACGTTTTATCATCCGAGTAATATGTTTTTGATCGTCGTTGGAAATGTTGAGCCTTTCGATGTAATTCGGGTTGCTAGAAAAAGTGAGTTTAATGAGCAACATAAAAATGATCCACAGGAAAAAATAAAAATAAAAGAGGTCAAAGAGCCATCTAAAGTATTGAAAGAGTATGAAAAAATAGAAATGAATGTTCAAATCCCCAAAGTTAGTATTAATTATAAGTTATCAATTGGGCAATTTACAAAAGAACAACAACGAAAATTACAGGCTTATTTATCGATTCTTTTTCAAGCAAAATTTGGTGATACCTCTTTGTTTGTTGAACAACTTCAAGAGGAAAAGGTAATCTTAGAGACTATTTCGTTTGATCATTTTAAAGTAGGTGACTATCTGATTTATTCTTTTATGGTTGATACCAAAGAATATGAAGAATTTATTAGTCGATTCGAAGAAGAAATGAAGGATTTGACGATAACAGAAGAGGATTTCCGACGAAAACAAAAGGTTATGATTAGTTCTTATATCTATATCTGCGATAGTGTTCGAGGAATTTCAAGAAAGATTAATAATAGCGTTATCCATTATCAAACTATTTTTGATGATGAATACACCTTTCGGCAAAGTCTTACTCTATACGAACTAAATGATATGGTAAAAAAACTAAGTTTTAAAAATAAAAGTATTGTTGTTATTGATACTAAGGCAGATTCCAAGTAATCTGTTTTTTTTTTAAATGAAAAAAATATTAAAAATAAAGAAAACCTAGTAAACACAACATTTAACAGTGGTTTTATAAGTTTGAAAAAACTTGTTTTACCACGAATTTACCACAACATAAATTAATGAATGAGCTTTGATATGACAATACTATTAATTAATAACAACAAAAAGGAACTTACAAAAAAGTTCTTTTTTGTTATCTGCTTATTATATCATTCACTATTTATTAGTTCTTAGTTTTCTCGGCATAACCGCTTTCGCTTTTATTCCAATTTC
>CAJTRV010000011.1 GCA_910578855.1 uncultured Bacilli bacterium | reverse complement strand
AATCATTAACGACTTCAATTTTAGGGTCAAAACAAGAAGAATCTTTATTAAAAGCAGTAATCCATTTTTCTAAAGTTTTAAGAGGGACATGATATTCCTGAGCAGTTTTAATAGTAGAAGCATGATTAAAACATATATCTTCGCAGAGTTTCTTTTTAAGTTCAGTATTATAATGCATAGACATAATAATCACAACCTTTCTTTTTAGTGTCTACATTACAAAATAATTGTATACCAAAATATTAAATTGTCTATATATAAATGATTGTTGTCTAGATATAAATAGTGATTGTATAAATATAAATAGGTATTGTCTACATCCCCCCTCTCGTTGTCTACTTTAAGCTTACCACTACATAGAACCTATTAATTAATATATTGATTCACCCTCCTTGCTCTCATTATAACTGATTTCCCCCCATTTTCAAGCTTATATCACCACAATCCTTAACTTTACAAAAAAAGAGAGATTATTTATCTCTCAATTGACCATTTAATTTAGTTGTTACAGCCCCGATAATAGCTTTAAATACAGCAGTAACTTCTTCATCTTGCAAGGTTTTCGTCATATCTTGAAACTCCAAAGAATACGCGACCGATTTTTCATCGGTTCCAACATTGTCCCCAGTATAGACATCAAACACCTCGATATTGGTCAGAAGTCGACCACCAGCTTTTTGAATTACTTGCTTGATCATTTCACTTGTAATTTCTTTTTTGACAATAAAGGCAACATCTTTTTTCACCGTTGGGTATTTATTTAATTCTCTAAATTTTACCCCGCGTGTTTTCATCCCTAAAATTGTATGTAAATTTAATTCAAATACATAAACCGCTTTTTTCTCTATTACCGGGTGTACTTGCCCTAAATATCCAACAATTGTCCGGTCAATCATAATCGCACCACTTCGACCGGGATGCATATCATTTAAGTCAATATCAGCAACAAAACGATAACGTCCTGCAAAGCCCAAATAATGTAACAGTTGTTCCACTACTCCTTTTAAAACATAGAAATCAACTGGTACTAAGGCACCATTCCATGAGTTTTTTAAATAAGTGCCACTCAGTAATCCTGCTACCACTGGTTTTTCATTATAAACATTTTCTTTTTTATAATAAATACTACCAACTTCGTAAAAGCGAAGATCTCGAATACCACGGGCCATATTATAACGATAAACATTTAATAACGATGGAATCAAACTACGACGCATTATTTTGTGTTCCTCACTCTGGGGAGACTGTAATACAATTTCCTCAGAATCAAGGATTGGAAATAGCTTACTTTCTGTTTCACTCACCAAAGAATAGGTAATTACTTGGTGTAACCCCAATGCCGAAAGACGATTACGTACATCTTTTAGTATTTGAGCTTGCTTAGTATAACTACCTTTTTTCATAACTCCAACTGGAACTTTTCCTTCTAGATGCTCGTAACCATAAATACGCCCCACTTCTTCAATAATATCCTCGGGAATGGTGACATCAAGTCTTCTTGTTGGAACGATAATATGGAAGATCTCACCATTGACTGTAACAGAAAATCCTAAGCGAATCAGTACTTTTTCAATCTCATCTAAAGGGATATCTAAACCGAGCACATTATTTATTTTAGAACGCGTAATGATGATTTCTGAATCATTATGATCAGCCACATCGTGTTTCAGCATTCCCTTAGCCACTTCACCACTGGCATATTGCGCTAATAAGGCACAAGCACGGTGAATCGCCTGTTCTGTTCGGTTAGGATCAATTCCTTTTTCATATCGATTACTGGCTTCACTTCGTAACACCCGTTTTGATGTATAACGGATATTAAGAGGATCAAAAATAGCAGCTTCAATAAAGATATTCTTCGTATCTGCTTCTACCTCAGTATTCTGTCCACCCATCACACCTGCTAAACAAACTGCTTCCTGTTCGTTGGCAATGACAATATCTTGTTTGTCTAAAACTCTACGTTGGCCATCTAGTGTTGTCATCTCCTCTTTTGAGTGGGCATTACGAACATATACATGATTTCCTAAGCGATCATAGTCGAAGAAATGAAGTGGTTGCCCAAACTCTAACATGACATAGTTACTAATATCAACGACATTATTAATTGGGCGAATTCCACTCGCCATTAACCGAGCTTTGATAAAATTAGGGCTTTCTTTGATAACGACATTCTTGACTAATTTTCCAAGATAAATTGGACAATGATCAGTCTGCACTTCTAGGGTCATTTGTGATTGGATCTCTTCACCAGTTTCTTCATACTCACTAACAGGTTCTATTACGGGGCGATCATAAAGTGCCCCTACTTCATAAGCCATTCCAAGAACACTTAATAAATCACCACGATTGGCCGTTAATTCAAAATCGATTACCTCATCATCATACCCCAAATAGTGAATCGCATCTTCCCCAACTGGAGCATCATCCGGTAGAATATGAATGCCCTTCTTATCTTCTTCAGTTACATATTTGGCATCCAATCCTAATTCTGCCAGAGAACAAATCATTCCATAAGAATCCATCCCTGCTAACTTGGCTTTCTTGATTTCTCCACCTGGTAGTACCGCACCTATTTTCGCAACAATAACTTTACGGGCCATCACAACATTGGGTGCCCCACATAGTATTTGTAAAGGTTCTGTTTCACCAACATTTACGTTACAAATACTTAACTTCTTGCTGTCGGGATGCTTCTCACAAGATAAAATCTCACCAATCACCAAGCCTTTGGCTGTACTAATGGGTTCTAAACTCTCATACTCATTACCAGCAAACACCATTTTTTCCGCCAATTCGCGGGTTGGAATATCAGCAACATCAACATAATCATTTAAAAATCGTTTACTTAATTTCATTATGCGTTTCCTCCTTCCTTGCGATTAAAGTCATTGATAAATCGCATATCATTGGTATAAAAATGACGAATATCGTTAATACCATATTTCAACATCGCAATTCGTTCTGGTCCCATTCCAAAGGCAAAACCAGTATACACTTCAGGATCATATCCACAATTACGTAAAACATTTGGATGTACCATTCCTGAACCTAAAATCTCAATCCATCCTGTTTGTTTGCAAAGACTACATCCCTCACCTCCGCAACGAAAACAACTGACATCGACTTCTAGTGATGGCTCAGTAAATGGAAAATAACTTGGACGAAAGCGAATCACACGATCTTCGCCAAACATTGTTTTGGCCAATATTTCCAAAGTTCCTTTTAAATCTGCCATCGATATATTTTTATCGACAACCAAACCTTCAATCTGTGTAAACTGGTGAGAATGAGTCGCATCATCATTATCCCGTCGATACGTTTTCCCTGGACAAATCATTCGAATCGGTGATTTCTCCTGATTCGCCTCCATCGTTCGCGCTTGAACTGGAGAAGTCTGAGTTCTAAGAAGCATCTCCTCCGTAATATAAAAACTGTCTTGGGTATCCCGTGCTGGATGGCCCTTTGGTAAATTTAACTTTTCAAAATTATATAAATCTTGCTCTACCTCAGGTCCTTCCACAACATCATATCCCATTGAAACAAATAGGTCACAAACATCATCGATCACCATTTGGATTGGATGTTTTCCACCAACTGGTATCATCGTACTATCAAGTGTAATATCAATTTTCTCCGCTGCAAGCTGTTCATTTAATTCATCAAGATTTATTTCTTGCCGCTTTTGCTCGAATAAAGTATTGATTTCAGTCTTAAGACTATTAAGAGCCGCTCCAAATTGTTTTTTCTCAGCAACGGGAATTGTCTTCATCATCGCACTCAGTTCCGCGATAGGTCCCTTTTTTCCTAAATATTCGACACGAAGGTCATTTAATTCTTTTGAACTCTTCACGTTATTCATTTTTAAAATGATTTCCTGTTTCATTTGTTCAATCTGTTCATTCATTTTTCTTCCTCCTCATAATATATCTTTTTTTTGTTTTTCAAATTTACGTTCACTTTTTAAAAAAGTATAAATATAATTGGTAATTAGCTCCTTCTTTTCACTGATAAATACCTGGTGTCGAACGTCCCTTAACACGGTAAAATACTTTTGACCCATCAGGGCATCATAGGCATAAACACTAGATGAAAAGGGAACTACATTATCGATGTTTCCTTGTAATAACAATACCGGACATTGTACCTCGTGAATACAATGTTTATATCTCCGAACCAATTTGGTAAACTCTATAATTCGTGTAATTGGAACCGTTAATATTTTAGAAAACAACGTATCATAACCAACAACACCTTTGCGATTTTCTCGTTCAAAGAAGTCTTGGATATCTTTCTTATTTTGATGAAAACTTCCATATTCAAAAGCTGGAGCAATTAAAACTAGCTTCTTTATTCGACTTTTATATTTACTAGCTAAATAGCTGGCAATCACACCACCCATACTATGGCCTACTAAATATATGGTATGATAATCATCGAGTAATTTTTTGAGTTCCTCTTCAGATTTTGCAATCCAACTTTCATATTTCACCTTTCGCATAATCGGGGTCTCATGCCCAGGTAATGTAAAGGTATAGACATCAAGTTCTGGATAACGCTGAAGGGTATTAATAAAGTATTCATTTTCATAGTAACTCGCAGAAAAGCCATGGATAAACAAAACTGCCTTTCGAAATAACATCATTTCACTTCCTTTACAAAAAAAATCACATCCCCGATAAGGACGTGATGACGTGGTACCACCTTAATTTGTATATATTGATATATACCTTAAAAATCGCTAAAACGCACGACCGTTATATCTTTGCAATATAAAGCTCTCAAAGTGAATTCCAAAACATCCGTATATTCATTTCCATCAACCATGAACTTTCTATCATACATCTTATTTTGTACTACTCTTTGGTCTTTGCTTTTTAATATAGTACTATTATATCATATTCATCCTAATTCGCAACCCTATTTTTCAGGGAGATTTACTTTATATTCGAACGCCCCATCATCGTTAGAAATTATAATCTCGGTCGCCCCAGCGATTGCCTCTTTGGTCGTAGGATCAATGACTTCCTCACTATAATTTCCATCGATTAAATCTTGTAAAGTAATCGTATGGGTACTCCCCTCATCTGGTAATTCCGTCGGATGATCAGCCGCCCAGTTTTTTGCACTACTAATAATATTCTGAATCTGGGTACGATATGCCTTCACTTTGGAATTACTGATATAATCTTCGATGGTTGGATAAATCATAAGCGCTATTAAAGATAATAGAGCCATTGTAATCAATAATTCTATTAACGTAAATCCTTTTTGTTTCATCATCCCACCTACTTTATCTAATGTTATTATACCGACTTTTCATCTAAAATACAACTGACACTCATAAAAATCATCTACAAAAAAAGTAACTATTTTCATAGTTACCCGAATACTTGGCTAGAAGAGATTAATCATTCGATTATTCTCTCCTCATTTATATTGTAGCACTAAATTACTTGCTTGTAAACACAAAAATAAAAAAAAAGTAAATTTTTGCCAAAATATGTCGCATAAAGATCTATCTTTTTAATAATCAGGTATTATTTAGTCTAATTAAGGTCAAAAAATAATTTTGTGCATTCAATTAGTGTTAAAAAAATCCTCCCATAGGGAGGACGATATTACATCATATCTTCTAACGTGTCGTTGGCTTTTTTAAGTGTCTTATCTACTGTCTTCTCAACTTTACGCATCATTGGTTTATTATACTTATCATAAGCATACATTGCTCCAGCACCTAATGCAACTAGGGCTAAATTCTTACCCATCTTCATACTATCACCTCACAGTTAAAAAATATGAGCCATTGTATATAATAATTTCATTATATACAATGTTATTATTCCCTATTATAGATGATCTATACATGCCCGCTGTAATTTTTCTTTTAAGGCTGTTTTTCGAATATATTCTTGATTGTTATGGACGGCATGCGAAAAAGCTTTTGCTTCCCCAAGTAAAATTAATTTTCGTTTGGCCCGCGTAATTCCGGTATAAACCAGTTTACGATAAAGCATTCGATGGTAACCATGTGTAATAGGCATAATCACAACTTCAAACTCACTTCCTTGTGATTTATGAATGGTAATCACAAAACCATGTTTTATTTTTAAATAATCTTTTGGTAAATATTTTACAACAGTACCATCATAATTGACATAAATTTCATTTTTACCACTTTTACTTCGACTTGCCGGAATAATATAATCAATTTCGCCAATATCACCATTAAAAACATTTTCATCAGGCATATTGACAAGCTGTAATATCTTATCATGCTCTCTAAAGATAACATCTCCATATGTAACTTCTATTTTATCTAATGATGGTGGATTAAAAACAGCTTGCATTTCTTTATTAAGAATATCAATTCCATTCTCACCCCGATACATTGGAGCCATAATTTGGACACGTTTTTCATGATACCCTTTTGCAAGTAACGTCTCACAAAGCTGTTTTAAGTTATGCCGAATATGATTGCTGCTACACTGCAAAAATGTATAGTCACTATGAGTTTCTATGAAACGATCACTTAAGCGGTCATCTTTGATTTCGCTAGCTAATGTTGAAATATAAGAATTTTCATCTTGACGATACAGTAAATCTAAATGAATCGTCTCAATCACATTGCTATCAATCATATCTTTTAAAAGTTGTCCAGGTCCTACACTCGGTAATTGATTATAATCTCCAACCAAAACAAGTTGAATGTGATCAGTTAGTCCCTTTAAAAGACTATCTAATAAATTGACATCAATCATACTAACTTCATCGACAATGATGAATTTGCTAAAATCAGGATAGTATTCATTAACAGCAAACTGATTATTTTCTTTATTCCATTTTAAGAATCGATGAATTGTACTCGCACTATGTAGTGTTGATTCACTCATTCGTTTACTCGCTCTACCAGTAGGGGCTAATAAACAAATCTGTTCTTCTAAAGCATCATCACTTAATTTATGAAGCGTTCCATATAGTTCAACAATCGCCTTAATAATCGTCGTTTTTCCGGTTCCTGGTCCACCAGTAATAATCGTAATATTGTTCCATAGAGCGGACAAAATCGCTTGTTTTTGTTTTTCATTATAGATAATTCCATTGGCTGTTTCTAATTGTTTTAACTGTTTCTCTAACTGTTTATATTCATTTTTAGGTCGCTCTCGTAATTGTTTTATGCGAAACGCAATGTGATCCTCAGCCTCAGAAATTTTCATTAATGCAATTTTATCATCGTCTAATACAATATGCATCCCCATTGCAAGATCTTGAAAATACTGTGTAAACTGTTCTTTCGTAATTGACATATGCAAATGTTTTTGAACCGCCTGCATCACTTCTTCTAGATAAAAAAACGTATCACCCTGCTGAAAAGCCTTTTGTTCCATTACATAAATAATACATGCTTCCATTCGCCGATCATCAGATGGATCATACCCCAGTTTCTTACCAATCTCATCTAATTTAGGAAAGGTAATTTCTGCAATATCATGAAGAAGTTCAAATATATTATGTTCAATTTTCGAAACCGTATTCCCCTTATATTGATTATAAATAAGCAAGCTATCTTTCATGCTGAAGCCTAATTCTGTTAGATAGACAATCGTCTGGTGACTCTCTTCGTACTTTTCTAATGTTTCTTTTAACTGATCCTGCTTCTTTTTCGATAACTTTGGAACCAAATTCAAACACTCTGGTTCATTTAGAATTCGTTCCAAGGTATTTTCCCCTAAAACGTCAACAATTTTTTTTGCCATTTTTTCGCCAATTCCATGAAATAAATCACTTGATAGAAACTCGACAATTCCATCTTTATCACTCGGTTTTAACCGCTCATACTCTGTTACTTGAAATTGAAACCCATATTTTGGATGCTCTAGTTCTTCACCATAAAAAATATAATGATCTTCTAAATTAAGATCATGAAAATACCCCGTAAAGGTCACTGTTTTATTAAGGTAATCTTCCATATGATCAATATTGGTTTCTTTTACTTTAAATAACCCAATCACATAACCATTTTCTGATTCAAAAATACTACGGCGATAGTTTCCTTTGATATACGTTTTCATGCTTCACCTACACTTACTAATTACAAAAAAGAAAAGTCCATTACATAATCAGGACTTTTATTCACCAACAAGTGATGTCATATCCCGTTGGATTTGCTTACATAAATGCGTTAATTTAGAAAAAACAGCAATTTCTCTAGTAGAACCCGTGATAATAAAATGTTTCTCAAAGCCAGCTGGTAAATCAGCATCATATTCTTCAAAATCAAAATAATATTCTTTACTATTCATCATGTCGTAACTAGCACTGCGGTAAATTCCTTGCTCGTATTTATTTCGTAACTTTTGAATTTCCTCTTCCGCTGTCGTTCGCTTACGACTATTCCACTCCGCAATTCCTCCATCGACAAATTTAACCGTTGTTAATTGTCCGCTCCGTACTTGTGCCATATAAATCAACTGGTCTAACATCTGGATCGAGGAAGCGTCCATCTTTCTTCCATCATCGCCATAACAAACAATATTAACGGAAATATCAGCATTCGAAAAACAACAATATAACCCGCGATCATCCCGATGCTTGTCATCTTGATTTTTTATTATTTTTTTACCATAAATCCGATGATTATCTAAATACATTTTTAAAGCATTGACAACCCCACTAAATCGTTTTGAAAAAATTTGATCGCTTTGCATTGTTTGATGTAAAAGATCACTAGAACAAGTTTCACTAGCAAAGATTAAGCAGGCAAAATCACCAGTTACATTATCAGAAATGTCAATTTTATTGCCATAAATTTCCATCCCCTTCGGATAGCTTCGAGCACTTTTTTTCTTATTTAAAAGTAAAACAATCTGAAATTCTTTATACCGTATTGAATCAGAAATGCCTAACAACGTTTGTAATGATGTATGGTTTAGGTTTGTCATCTTTTCACCCACTATTTCTAATCAATAGTTTACTATGAACCTGTATCGTTGTCAATCAATTTACGCTGGTCTGTTTAATTTACAAAATAAAATTAATCGTTTTTGATTATCATTAAGACAAGTAATTAAAACAAGCATAGGATCGGTTATTTCCTTTAAAAAACTGGAATCATCCGCTCGGATTATTTTTCGTTTTACAACCTCATAATGATAAAGCGTTGCTTGATGATAGAGTTCTACCTCGTTCTTGAGCTGCAAATGATGAAGAACAGAAAACAAATTGGTCCGACTATGACCTACTAGTAGCAATGATTCTACTTGTAAATCTTTAGGAACCGAGCCAAAAATTCCAATATAGGAAGCATCGACAACCTGATTTGGATCGCCATAACGAATTAATCGTTCTACCTGATATTGTGGAAAGCGAATATATCCAAAATATGGGCTTTTTTCTTGAGATTCGGGGCCTTGATTAACATATGCTTCAATTTGTGCTTGTTGTCTAACACGATCAATCCTTGCCATCCCATAAAAGCTGATGATCCCAAGGCCCGTTAAAAAGATGATACTCCATCCAAGATAATCCCATATCTTACTCATACCGATGATGTTTTAACCACAAAGAGATAAGCAAACAGAACGTTCCAATTGCTAATGCTCCACCGAACATCCATATCAATAGTTTCGTTAAACTGGAAGTATTAGGAAGAATGGTTCGATGATTTTTAACCACAATTTGGATCATCTTTTTTTGACCATCAATAACCACTTTATAGCGCTTACTAGTTTTCATATAGCCAGATGGAGCTTTCGTCTCCTCGAGATAATAAGTACCATATTCTAGTTCTTGGAGGGTTAATACTCCACCCCTCGTTTGAAAATCAGATTCAATTATCTTTTCCTTTTCATTAAGTAGTTTAAAATGAGCTCCATCGATTTTTTCCTTTGTATCCGCATCTTCTTTAATAATTAATAAATTAGCTTTCTTCTTTTGATTGCCAATCACGATCGTTTCATCTTGATCATAACGAGAAATTGTAAATGGTTGATCCAATGCTTTTTGATATCCTATTGGTACCTCTTGTTCAACCAAACGATATGCCCCAAATGGCAAATTTTCTAAGATAATTTTGCCCTCTTCATCAGTTGTCCTTGTAAATAAGACCGTATTTTTAGGAACTAGGTTATGATCAATCATCATCTCTTCATCAGTCACTAGTGAAAAAACAACTCCAGCTAGTGGGCGATCATGATAGATCGCTTTATTTTGTTTTATCGCCTTCATTTCTTCTCCAGTTTTATAAATGGTAATTTTATTTTCAATCGCATGATTGATGAACGTTAATGACTCCGTGATAACCGCTTGCTGATCATCTTGATAGGATAATGTCACACATTGTTCCTTCTTATCTAGTTGATAGCCGGGTTGCGTTTTCACTTCTTTCACACAATAGGTTCCTAGCGGTAGTGCTTGACTTGTTCCTCTCCCTTCTGTTGTTGTAAGACGTTCAACCACCTCTCCTTCTTTATAAAGTATGGTTTCATTCTCCTGAATATCAGAAGCAGCAATCAGTTCAAATGTAACTCCAGATAATAATTCCTGCTCCACTAATATATCATATTGACCTGTATCATTTTGAACCAATTGGTGGTGTTCTCCAAATTTTTCTAGTTTAATTTTCCCTTTAGGTCGATTATTTTTAATCCGAATATGATATAGATCCCCTTGTTCTGTTTGTTCAAAAATACTATGTTCATTGATTTCAAAGTCAAAAGGATCTAATGCTCGTAAATAACCATCAGGCGCCTTGATCTCTTCTACTTGATAGCGACCAGCCTCTAAAGGATATATCGTCGTCACTTCACCTCGATCATTGGTTTCAAATACTTCAACAATCGATTCTTCAGGATAATAAATTTTTTGTTTTACATATTCACCGGTATCTAAATTACGAATTTTAAATTGAATCCCTTTTTGTTTAATTGGATTACCATGTTCATCTTGCTTGCTAATTTTTACCCGAGCATTTACTCGCGCATCATGGAGTACATAAGGAATCACACGATCACTCTCATTGGTAACATGGATCGAAAAATCCTCCACTTTTTCATACCCGGGTTTGGTATTGTGTTGTTTTACTAGATAGGATCCATATGGTAGCTCCAAAGTTGCAATTCCCCGGTCATCCGTCGTTACCTCTTGATAGAGTGTTTGATTTTTATCATAAATACCAAACGTTACCGCAGTTTCCGGTTGCATCATACCACTTTCGGAATCACCAAAAACTTTAATCAATTGAATCTTATTTTTGATGACCTTTTCATACACATCTAGATTCACCTCGATCCCCGTATCTTTAGATACCGTAATCTGATATGCGTTTGGATCAAGTAAATATCCAGGACTGGCTTTTATCTCTTTTACGGTAAATGTTCCAGCCGGAAGATCTGTCATTACAGCTTGACCCTGCTCATCTGTTTCCATCTGTTTTAAAAAATCAGAATCATTGGTTACCTCATAAATTGCTCCTTTTAAACTAGCTTCTCCACTCGGAATATTTTCTTTGCGATCAGCGTCTTTCTTATTGAGATGTAACCGATATCCCTCGACATTAACATAAACTGTCGCTGTTACTTTACTCGATAACCCGAAAGTTGCAATCGTTTGGGAATCATTTTTGGTATATAACAGACTTACTGTGTAAGAATCTGGATGTTTTAAAAAATGGATGGGACTACTCCCTACTTTATCAGCATGAATACAAAGGGTGTTACCAGCCATCGTTGTTGCATGGTTTGCAGGAGTCATTCGTTCAAACATAGAAAACACATTATTACGGTCTTCCACACACTGGGTTTCTCCAGAACGCATTGTAAATGTCATCCCATGAAAAGATGGTAAATTTTTATGAGAACGGATGAGAGATTGAATCGTATTGATCTCACTTTGGACATTAATTCGCTCACCACCATGAACAGCCTCAGTCGACCAGTACATCTCTTTAATTCCTAATTCCCGCCAAATTAATTCCTGGGTTGCTAGATAATATCGCATTGTCTGATGGCCTTTATACGCATAACCATAATAAGCAATCAACTCCAGTTTTTGTTTTAACGCCTCAGAAAAATTTTTATGATTAAAATCTGTATATGAATCATATGTAGTCTCGGTAATCCATTTCCCTGGTTCTAAACAGTATGCTAATTTATTATTGGCATAAGTCATTCCCATCTGATTCCAATAATAATTATTGCCAATTAAAAAATTACCATAGACATTGTTCCAATAATCAATACGAACGGTTGTATCATTCGACTTCGCTGAAACAAAACTGATCATGATAAAACAACACACCAATAATAAATATTTTATTTTTTTCATTCTCTCACCCTCCTACTTCTATCTTTCGACAGAAATTGTGGAAATCCTGCATCATACGAAAAAATTTTTATTCATCTGATAAGCATTGAATCTAACTCCTATTTAGTGTAAGATAATATTGGTGATTCGAATGAAAAATATTTCGAAATATAAAGTTGATCGTGGCATCTTAATTGCCCTTATTTTATTTGCTTTTATTAGCATTATCACAATTTTTAGTGCCCAAAATTTACTATCGAGTTATATGCAGGATTTAGCACTGCGGCAATTGGTATGGTATCTGATTGGCTTTGCACTCGCTTATTTTATCATGTTTATCGGCAATGACTATATCTACCGCAACATCTGGTTCTTATATGGCTTTGGCGTCATCATGTTGATTGGATTACTGCTCTTTGCACCAACAATCAACGATGCCAAATGTTGGTTTTCAATTCCTGGAATCGGAACCATTCAACCAAGTGAGTTTATGAAAATCATTTTGATTATTACGTTAGGAACGATGATTCATAACTTTAATACCAACTATAGTAGTCCTACGGTGAAAGAAGAATTTATTTTTCTTTTAAAGGTTATGCTCGTTGTTGCCATTCCTAGTATTCTTACTTTTTTACAACCTGATACTGGAGTCGTTTTAATCTATCTTTTAATAACCGGAGTCATGCTTTTCATCTCAGGAATCCGTTATCGTTGGTTTGCAATTGCCTTTGGAATCGTCGGATTTTTTATTGGCTCTGTCCTCTTCATCTATTTTTTCAACACCGATTTATTCATTCAAGTCTTCGGAACTAGTTTCTTCCTCCGGGTAGATAGACTCTTAGACTGGTCTAATAAAAGTGGGTTTCAATTAGAAAATGGAATGAGTGCCATCGGTTCTGGCGGATTACTAGGAAACGGATATGGTAAAACACCAATCTACTTTCCTGAACCACAAACAGACTTTATCTTCGCTGTCTACGCTAGTAATTTTGGTTTCATAGGTACAACTATTTTATTATCATTAATCGTCTTTTTTGATATTCGTCTGATTATGATTGCTGTCAAAAGTGGCTCTAATACCAACAAGTATATTATTGCAGGAATCGTCGGAATGTTACTTTACCAACAACTCCAAAATATCGGAATGACTTTTGGTCTAATGCCAATTACCGGAATTACGCTCCCCTTCATTAGTTATGGCGGATCAAGTCTCCTTAGTTATATGATTATGGCAGGCATTATCTTTAATATTTCCAATGAACAAATGCGATTTACCAACTAAAAAACACTTCTTTCGAAGTGTTTTACTTGGCTATTTTTTGATAGGTTGTAAACCCAATATCACATAAAAAGAGAACGAAAAAAAGAAGTGTTAAAACCGGCGGAATGCGGACGACTAATGGTTCTAATAATGGTTTTATGACATAGATGAAAAGGATAGAACCAAGACCCCAAACTAGACTCATCGAAAGAGAAATATAATGTCCAATCGACCATGCTTGATCACTATAATCCCAAAATACCTGATGAAAAAGCGCCTCAATCGTAATGCCACCAAGCCATTCAATGGCAGTTAAAAAAATCGTTAGTAAGAAAAAAATAATCACGGTCTCATAAAAACGGGGTAAATGTAAATTCATAAATAAATAATTGGATAACAAAATAATGATAACCGTTCCTACTCCATAGATTGGCGTCCAAGGACCAAATAAAATTCCACTTTCAAAATGACTTCTTGTAACAAAAGCCACTACGGTTTCTAATAAATATCCGAGAATAGAGTAAATAAGAAATGTGTTTAAGTAATAATACATAAAAAAATCACCATCCATAGTATGGTAATTTTTTGAATATTTATTATCGTGTTTTTACGAAGCCATCGTCACTTGATAAATAATTAAAGTTTTCATCATAATTTAGTTCACTTGCTACATAACCTAATTGATCAACAGAAAGTGTTTTCGTATCTAACCAAAATATCTGCCCATCATCAAAAACAACATAATATTTGATATCAATATGATATTTATCACTTGAAGGAACAAATTCATATGCATATGTGCATGGAATATTTTCTAAGCCATTTTCACCAATTATTTGTTCTAATCTCATTTGTCCAAACATTGTATTTCCCCCTTTAACCTGGAGTATTATAGCACATCCAAAATATTTGTCAATTTTTCATGTCTAGAGTATATAAATTAACGTCTAATAAGAGCTTTGTACTGTTTAATAATAGATGAATTTTGATTAAATAGAACTGAATAAATCAAATATTCTTCCCATAATCCTAACTCTTCTTTTCCCCGTTCTGACAAAAGAGAAAAGTCTTGTAAAAAATTCTTAAGACCATCTAATTTTTGTTTAATATTCTTACCCTTAAGATTAACATAACTAAAATCGGTTTTTAATTGTAGTGTTAAAACAGAATAAGAAATGATTCTGGCAACTAAATAAAGCAACAGTATAATGGGCGTAAGTACAAGTCCCATCATGATAAAAAGGGCTACATATGGGTGATTTTCAAAGTTTATGGTTGTAATTTTCATATATGTAACAATATATAACACTACTACCATCATGAATCCAATTAAGCTAAATAAAATATCTTTTCTCAATCTCTTTTTAGGATATTTTTTGGGTGTCAACAACTGTTCTTTGATCGCTTCTTTTTCGACAATTTTTTCATATTGTTCATAATGTGACAAAGATAAAGTTCCATCCTTGATGTTCTTTAATAAATACTGCTCGGTATCTAATAATTGTGTTTGATCTATATTTTCATGAACAATGATCGCTTCCGCAGTTAAAGTAACAATCTTTTTATGTTCTAGTTGTAACAACATAGCAATTAAAATACTTGGATATTCTAATTTTAAATTCTCCACATATGATAAGACATCAACCGAATAATTTTTTAATATATCACGATAATACCTATTTTTAGTAGCTGTAAAGGATGATTCTGTTAAACGATATTGATCATATTTTTGATGCCACAAATAAAAAACAACGAAAAGAACAATCACCATAAAATAATCTATAATTGTCTTTACAAAAGCGACAATCGTCGAAAAAATAGCTGTTACCATAACAATCTTTAATTTAGCTTCATTTGCTAATTTTTCCATAATTATGGCCTCATCAGTTGTATTATATTTTTCTACTAGTTCAGCCTTATTTTCTTTTAGATATTCGGCGGTATCTGAAACAAGTTCATCCTTTGTTAGCTCACTATATATCTCTTTTTCTATCTTCATAAATGTAGTAATAAAAGTAGTGATTATAAGTAAAATAACAAACACAAGTAATAGTTTTTTTATATCTATTCGATAAATCTTATCTTGAATATATTGTTTCATTATATTCCTCCCTATTAATAAAATTAGACCCTCGCATCTATATAATTATTATACCATGGAACATCTAACAATAAAACGATGGGAAAAGCATAGACACTCTTTTTTCATCTTTACTTGATTTTTTATCTTGATACTTCTATATCAAAAAAACTCTCGTAAAGAGAGTTATAAGACAATAGCAAATAGGTTCCCTGATCCTTTATTTACTAATTTAGATAGTGTTCCTTGTAACTTATAGCGAACATTATCTGGTAGTAATGATAATTTAGCTTGGATTCCTTCTTGCACAATCACATCTAAACTACGCCCAAAGATTTCACTTTTCCAAATACTTTCTGGATCTTTATCTTTGTCTTTCATTAAGTAATCAATCAATTCTTTACTCTGAATTTCTGATCCAATAATCGGTTCAAAGGTTGATTCAACATCGATACGGAACATATGAATACTTGGAGCAAGGGCTTTTAATTTAATTCCATAACGACTACCTTGTTTGATAATCTCCGGCGTATCTAATTGCATATCAGCAAGCGTTGGACTAGCAACCCCATACCCCGTTTGTTTTACCATCTTTAATGCACCCTTGATTTGATCATATTCTCGTTTGGCTTCATTATATTCTTGGAATAACGTTAATAACGATGCCCGACTCGTAAGATCAACTCCAATAATATCCTTTAAAATAGTATTATATAAGTCATTTGGTGCCTGCAATGTAACAGTTACCTTTCCTGTTTCTGTATCGACATTGGAAAGATATGATTTAGAGATATATTCACAATTCATAAAGTGTGACGTTATTTTTTCGATATCTTTTAATTTATCGATTTCAACAACGCTTTCTCTAATTTTATCGATATAGAGTTTCTTTAGCCAATGACTCGCCTCTAAACAAGCAATCCATTCTGGCATTTCTACATCAACTTCCACAACTGGAAACTCATATAAAGCTTCTCTTAAGATATTATAAATATCACGTTCCGTCATCTGTTCAACACTAATTGGCATAACCGGTACCATATATTCGTCACTTAATTTTTCCGCTAAGCGTTCTGTTTCTGGTAACATTGGATGAGCAGAGTTCAATAATACGATAAATGGTTTTCCAATACTAGATAACTCTCCAATAACCCGTTGTTCAGCTTCAATATAATCATTTCTTGATAAATCACCTATAGAACCATCTGTTGTCACGACAATTCCAATCGTTGAATGGTCCTTTATAACCTTTTCAGTCCCTACCTCAGCGGCTTCAATAAATGGTATCTCTTCATCATACCATGGTGTTTTAACAAGACGTGGTCCATTTTCATCCTCATACCCTTTAGCATTAGGTATGACATACCCAACACAGTCGACTAATCTAATATTGGCTGAAAAATCATCAATCATAATTTTAGCAGCCGTACTAGGAACAAACTTTGGTTCCATCGTCATAATCGTCTTTCCTTGCGCACTCTGTGGTATTTCATCCAAGGCTCGTTTTTTTTCATATTCATCTTCGATATTAGGGACAACTAAGTTTTCAATTACTTTTTTTATAAAGGTTGATTTACCAGTTCTAACGGCTCCTACAACTCCTAAATAAATGTCTCCTCCCGTTCGTCCCGTAATACTTCTAATGATATCTGTCTTTTCCATCTAATCCCTACTTTCTGTTTTCATTTAACTATATGAGGATATGATCGGGATTATGAAAAAAGAATGATTACTTTTCATTCTTTTTGAGATAAGGAAGTGTTTCAAAAGTTATATAGGTTAACGGATAGATTATTAAAATACTATATAAAATGACAATCCACCCTAAATTATAATGGAGGAATAAATATTGTTCCCCTTCTAAATGACGATAAACCGTAACCATACTTGTATCAAAGGAAGCTCTAAGATAAATCATTATAAAAACAAGATTGGTGATAAAAAATAGACCGTTATACCAATTATTCTCATTTACCTTGCTACCTCTTCGCCATAGAATGATAATCTGAATGAATAAAATAATAAATACTAAGAGACACCCCATCGTATGATTAACTCTGCCATCGATCACCATATTCAAATGTGGAAATGCCCAGGCAAATAATCCGCATACGATAACAAATGTTATATTCTTTAAGTAAAAAATTATGTTATGCATTTGCCCCACCATCCTTTATTAAATAAGTTGCTACATCATTAAATAGTTTAAGCTTATCACTTGTATTACCATAAAGTGCTACTATATCAGCCCCAACTGCAGTCATAAAATTATGAGGCATTCCCCGATACTGATAATTGTCAATGACACTATTTTGTAAGATACCGAGAGTAAAAATGATTGTTGTATAATCAGCTATAACCTGATCGCGATCGAACCCACATCCAGGATCATATTTGATTATAGTATCATAAGCACTGATTAGTCCAAGCGAGTGAATGTTTCCCGACTGTTCGATTAATTTCATCAGATCAATGTCACGATATTGCTTCGAAAAATTCCAATTCATAAGATCCATTTGCTTAAATTGATGGTGGGCTTCCTCTAACGTTGTAATAATCTTTTGAAATTCCAAAGCCGGAATATGATTGGTACGCTCCATCGTTTTTAACGTTGCCAGATGATCAGTTAATGCCTCAAAATCACGACGAGCAACTCTTACAATACTACTATCGCTTGCTAGAGAAATTGTCTGTGTTTGTCTTAATGCTATCATGTGTAATAGATTGGCAATCACTAAATAACTTAGCATCATAATTAAAATAATTGCCAAACCTTTTCGAATGTTTACACCCATATGTTTTCGCCTCTTTCTTTGTAAAATAAATAATTTGATATTCTGTATCATATCACTAAAAATACGTTTTCATGCAATTGTTTGCATTCATTAATATGAAAGATATTGCTAAATAATCTATCCCTGATATCAACTTGACCAAGCAAAATTCTATTTCGTATGCACCTCTCCTCTTATTATAATTTATCACAAAATAACAAAAAAAAATAGTCCCCATGAACTATTTTAGATACTGTTTAACATCGGCGATTTGAGCTTTCATATTCATCAAAATTTGGGTATGAATGGTCTTATAAGCCCCATCCAAAAATTTTTGTAGTACTTTTGATAATTCTTTTTTTAGATGCATCTTTAATTTTACACTAATCTCTTCAAACGCCTCAGTCTGATTCCGTATTCGTAGCTCTTTGGTAATTTCCTCTGTACAACGTCTTGGAAAATCAGCATAACAACTCGTTAATTCAGTATTATAAATCTCACGAATCATTGTCGTTAAATCAGAGAGCTCCTGATCGATCGTCGCCATTACTTCTTGGTGATTCATCGCTTCATAATCATGATCAATCGTCGTTAAAAAATGACGCAATTGACTATCGCTACGAATAATCGAATTTTCAAAAATACTCTCAAAAAGTTGTTGAAACGTCTCGCGTTCAGGAATGACTGCAACGTGATATTTTTTCTCAAGAATCGCGATAATATCTTTGGCCATCATTTCGATCTCTACTTTGGCCATAATTCGTAGCATCTGGCTCGAAGCAACAGGAATGCTATGTTTAAATGCAATATATTCTTTTAGATGGGTTTGTAATTCTGTTGCCATATGATCACCTATTATCATTGTAACAAATATTTCACTTTCCTTCAACCAATCAATGGTGGAAAGTCCACTTGCTACGTAACTTTACACCTTTAAATTAGAATATCGTATTTATTAACAACATGACTAAATCATTTTATCTAAGTCTTTTGGAATTTTATCATTTACAACTGCACTAATAATTTTATCTTCTTTGTCCTTACTAACCGTTTTTCCAGTCATGGCCCCAATTTCTTGTATCACTTCACGAAGTGTTCCTTCATTTTTTAAATCATTTTGTTGTAATTTTCTCGCCAAATCAAGAATGGTATCTTTTCCAACATTGGTTTTCTTTTCCACCTTGTTAAAAAAACTATCTGAAAAATTAAACATTAAAAAATCCCTCCTACTTTATTATATGTAGAAAGGATCATTGTGTTAAAATGAGTTCCTTACTTTTTATTGTTCTCCTTTGTTTTTAAACTGTAAAACAATTGGGGTTCCCTCAAAATCAAATGCTTCCCGTAGCTTATTTTCAATGTACCGTTCATACGAAAAGTGAATAAGGCCCTTGGAATTTACCTGAATCTGAAAAGTCGGTGGTTGAGCACTAACCTGATTAGAAAAATAAATTTTAAGTCTTTTTCCTTTATATGATGGTGGTAAATTTAAGGTATAAGCATCCATGATCACATTATTTAATAAGCTCGTCTTAATTTCCCGTCGACTATTTTCATAGACCCGTAAAATCTCTGGCATCAACGTATGCAAGCGCTTTTTCGTCGTCGCTGACAGAAAAACTACTGGGGCATAGGTCATAAATTGGAAATGGGCTTTGATGTCCTCTTTCCACTTTTTCATGGCCCGATCTTTATCCTCAATTACATCCCATTTATTGACAACAAGAATTACAGCTTTACCGGCTTCTAAGGCATAACCAGCAATATGTTTATCATGTTCAATGATACCCTCTTCGGCATTGATAACAATTAGACAAACATCACTACGATCAATTGCTTTCATCGTTCGAAGCAAACTGTACTTTTCAATATTCTCATAGATCTTTCCACGTTTACGAAGACCGGCGGTATCGATTACAACATAGTCATTCCCATGGTAAACAAAGCTTGTATCAATCGCATCTCTCGTCGTACCAGCAACATCAGAAGCAATGACACGTTCACTCCCGACAATCGCATTTACCAGGCTACTCTTTCCAACATTAGGGCGACCAATAATCGAAAATTTTACAATTCCTTCTTCATATTCATCAGCGATAATAGTTTGAAAATCTTTAATTATCTCTGTCTGTAAATCATAAATCCCATCATTTTGTTCCCCAGATACATTGAAATATGTATCAAATCCAAGCTCATAAAAATCGTACATATGCTCTTTAAAATGTTTGTTATCCATTTTATTAATTACGACAATGACTGGTTTATCCGTCTTAATCAACATATCCCGAACAACATAGTCATTGCTGGTTAACCCTTCACTTCCATCAACAACAAATAATATCTTGTCAGCCTCATCAATTGCTAATTCCACCTGAACTTTAATTTCATTATTAAATGTATCTTCACTTAAATCAACACCACCGGTATCAATGACGTGATATGTATAATCATAAAATGTAGCTGTTCCATAAATCCGATCCCGTGTTACTCCAGGTGTATCCTCGATAATAGATACTTTCTTTCCTACTAAACGGTTAAAAATCGTCGATTTTCCAACATTAGGACGTCCTACTAATGCGACAACTGGTTTTTTCATTGTTTCCACCTCAAATCTCTCGTATTATATCACATCTTTATTGTATCACAAAGTATTTTAATTATGTTAGAAAAAAAGAAATCTTATCATTCCTTAATTACCATTCCATTTTTGATAATAGAATCATTCTGCTGATAGTGCAAAATAGCTTGTTCTAAAAGGATTGCAAACTCGATATCCGTTAGTTCCCTTTTAACCTTGACATAAAAGTGGTCCCGATAATAGTAAATTGTTACCTTTTTTTGTAGCTCGGTTGGTAATGCAAAATAATCATCGATTTGATAAAGAAATTGGTTGGTTTTATCAATTACAATTCGCATATCAATCTCTTTATCAAAATAATTATAATAATCGATCTCTTCTTTACTTAAATGAATAACCATTCCATAATAGCGATCACAGTATAATATGATATTATAATATCCGTGTAAAGAAATATCATAATATTGATGTAATCGTAAAAATAATTGTTTAAAATAATCTTCTAATTCATCTTGACTATCTAAATCAATGGTTTTTGTATAATGTTTATTCAAATAAATCATCATATTTTCCTTATCAAAAAAATGAATCTTCATATCCTCACCTAAGGTATTGTATGTCGATTCATTTTTTCTGACTCTTATTCACTTAAAATTTCAATTTTATTTTGAATTTCAGCTTTTCCCGTCTTAGTAATACTAGAAAACATAACAAAGTCATTTCCAACAACCAATTCTAATTCATCTAATATTACATTACGGTGACGCTGATGATTGGTAATTCCTACTTTATCAACCTTAGTAGCAACAATTGTCACAGGAATTTGATAATGCTTTAAAAATTCATACATCATCAAATCATCACTGGTTGGTTTATGCCTAAAATCGATTAACATAAACACCTGTTTCAAATTGGGACGGTTGGTCAAGTAATCTTCCATCATCAGTCCAAATTTTTTCTTATTTACCTTTGATAAATTAGCAAATCCATAACCTGGTGCATCCACTAAATAAAATTTATCATTGACAAGATAAAAATTAATCGTCTGCGTTTTTCCTGGGTTAGAACTTGTTCTCGCATAATTTTTACGATTGATTAACGTATTGATAAAACTACTTTTCCCAACATTAGAACGTCCAACCAATAAAAATTCTGGTTTGTTATCGGTAGGATATTGACTTCGTCTTACCGCACTAATTACAAGCTCTACACTATTTATTCTCATCTTTTCACCCTTTTCCAATCTGGTTCATTCGTGAGAGTATTATAACACTTGCCCTTCCTATTTGTCAAAAAATCAGATTGTTCTTCCATTAAATTATTTTACTAACCAGTAAAATAATATGGTAAATTATGACCATTTATAGTATAATTAAATAAGGTGAATATATGAATTATCCAGCAGGTATGAAAAAAACAACAACAGCCCCAATTCAATATAGTAACCGGGGAATGTCACTCGAACATGATTTAAATGCAACCAATGAATATTATCGAGTCACCAACCGAGCCATTATCTATAAGAAACCGACTCCCGTTACAATTGTCAAGGTAGATTATAAATCGCGAAGGGATGCGGTCATCAAAGAGGGATATTTCAAAACCCCATCAACAACAGACTATAATGGAATCTATCGGGGAAAATATATTGACTTTGAAGCCAAGGAAACACGTAACAAGCGCTTTTTTCCTTTGAGCAATATCCACGTTCATCAAATTGATCATTTGAAAAAAATCACCGAACATGGTGGAATTGGTTTTCTCATTGTTCGTTTTTCAACTCTCAATTTGACATATTTCTTAGATAGTAGTAAATTGTTAACATTCACAAATGAACATACGCGTTCATCGATTCCACTCACTTTTTTTGAAGAACATGGATACCGTATTTATGATAAGTTTAATCCCCGCTTGGATTACTTAGCGATTGTAGATTTAATTTATTTTGGAGGAAAATCATATGAATAAGAAAACAAAAACATTTATTAGAAGATATCAATTCGAGATCTGTATCGCCATTATCAGTCTCATTGCACTGATTGTTGGAACCATGGCAATCGGTTTTATTAAAGCATTCTTAATTGTCGGCGTCATCGATCTTTTATTAATTTTGCCGAGTTATTTGAATCGAAAGCCGGTCAAAGGAAAACATGCTCCTAACGCCAAGGCAGCAACTAAAAAGAATGAAAAAGCAACCACTAAAAAAAGAAAAAAGAAAAAATCTTGGTGGAAAATTATTCTTTTAATCTTCTTTATCTTGATGATTATTGGAATTGTTGTTTTTGCAATCTTTATGTTATATATTGTTGCAACAGCTCCAAAATTTGACCCTGATAATCTATACCGGCAGGAGTCTTCCATCATCTATGATAAAAACGGGAAAGTCTATGCCAAATTAGGAACCGAAAAACGGGAAAAAGTATCGTATGATCAATTACCAGAAGTACTTGTCGATGCGATCGTTGCAACCGAGGATTCACGTTATTTCCAACACAATGGATTTGACTTACCTCGTTTCTTAAAGGCGAGCGCTGGACAGCTACTAGGACGTGATTCTGGAGGAGCTTCCACCTTAACGATGCAAGTATCAAAAAACAACTATACTTCAACAACTGCGAGTGGATTCGAAGGAATTAAACGAAAATTTACCGATATTTATTTGTCCATCTTTCAAATCGAAAAGAATTATACAAAGGAAGAAATCCTAGAGTTCTATGTCAATCAACCATATCTGGGAAGTGGTTCTTATGGTGTTGAGCAGGCTTGTCAGACATACTTTGGAAAAAGTGTCAAAGATATCAATTTAGCTGAAGCAGCAACCATTGCTGGTTTGTTCCAAGCACCAAATTCATATGACCCTTATCTCAACCCTGATCTTAGTGAACAACGTCGTCAAACGGTATTATACCTCATGAAGCGTCACGGGTATATCAATGACAAAGAATATCAAGCTGCTAAGAAATTAACTGTTACTAAATTATTGAAAAAAACAGCAGGTGAAGCTAATAAATATCAGGCCTTCTTAGATACCGTAATCGAAGACGTTGAAGAAAAAACTGGGGAAAATCCTTATAATGTTGCTATGGAAATCTATACGACAATGGATCCTGACAAACAACAGCACATCGATGATATTATGAATGGTAAAACATTTGAGTGGGAGAACAAAGCAGTCAATGCTGGTATCTCCGTAATCGATGCGAAAACAGGTGCTATAGTAGCAATTGGAGCGGGACGAAATCGTACAGGTGAGCGAAGCTTTAATACTGCTACTATGATCAAACGCCAAATCGGTTCTACAGCCAAACCATTATATGATTATGCAATGGGAATTGAGAAAAAAGGTTGGTCGACTTATACCCCATTTGCCGATGAGCCACATGGTTATACAACCGGTTCATCAATTGAAAACTGGGATCGTAAATTCCAAGGATTCATGACAATGCGAACTTCCTTAAAAGAATCACGAAATATTCCAGCGTTAAAGGCATTCCAAGCCAACAGTAAAAAAGATATTAAAAACTTCGTTGAGAGCATCGGGTTATCACCAGAATATGAAAATGGAATTCTACATGAAGCCCATGCCTTAGGAGGATATAATGGAGAATCACCATTATCATTATCAGCTGCCTATGCATCACTTGCCAGTGGTGGATATTATACAAAACCTTATACTTTCACTAAAATTGTATATCGTGAGAACGGGAAAACATACGAACCTGATACCAAGCGTAACAAAGTGCTAAGTGAAGAAACAGCCTATATGCTAAATAGTATTCTCTATGATGCTGCTGTTTGGGGAGTAAATACAAATACCACTAGTAATGGCGCAAAATTTGCAGCCAAAACTGGTACCTCAAACTTTACAGAAGAAATAATTAAAAAATATAACTTCCCAAATAACTCAGTCAATGACTTATGGGTAGCTGGATATACTCCAGATTATGCAATTAGTGTTTGGTATGGTTATGATAAGATTAATCCAAACTATGTCAGTACAACCAATACAGGGGCACATCGACGATTGTTCTTAGCGGCCGCTAACGGTGTCTTTAAACCAGGTAGTACCTTTAGTAAGCCAAGTGGTGTTGCTGAAGTTACCATTGAAAATTATACCTATCCAGCTAAATTACCAAGTGCTAACACCCCAAATGATCTAAAGATTACCGAATTATTTAAAAAAGGAACTGAGCCAACTGAAGTATCATCACGTTTTAATACACTAGACAATGTTAAAAATGCCAAAGCTTCACTGAGTGGTAATACTGTTACCCTTACTTGGGATAAGTTAACACCTGCTACGCAAAACACTTCATGGGTAAATCAGTTATTTAGTGATTCTGGATATGCGAATAGCTTTATCGCATCTCTTAATAACTATAATCGTTCAAAAGTAGGAACATTTGGTTATAATATCTATGCCAAAAATAGCAATGGTACTTTATCATTTATTAAATTCGTAACTGATAATAAAGCTAGTTTCACTGTTAGAAGCAGCGATCCTAGTACATATGTAATTAAAGCATCTTACTCTATTTTAACAGCTTGTCAAAGCTCTGGAACAGAGGTAAGCGTCGATCTTGGAAACGTTAAATCAGAGATAACAGCTTCCCTTCTTGGTAGTAGTGCTGTTACCCTGAAAATTGGTGAGACCTATACAGAAAACGGAATTGCAGTCAGTGAAGATGGAAACAATATTACAAGCAAAGCCGATTTCAATATTACCATTACCTCAAGTAGCGGAGTCAGTACAACAGTTACTAGTCTTACTGATATCTCAGCCCAAATCGATACAACAAAAGCGGATACCTATACCATTACCTATGAGGTAAGCTATGAAGACTTTACTGAAACACTAGAGCGAACAATTACTATTCAAGCTTAAATAAAATCATTTCAATTTAAAATGATATACAAAAGAATGTAGACATAAAACTCTGTCTACATTTTTCTATACAGAAATTACTATTGGAAACAAAAAAAAACCAATTCAATATCAAATCGAATTAAGTTTTGAAAAGCAGGCACTTCTTCCCACTCTTACTCTAGATAAATGCGATTATTTCTTACGAATCACCCAACTCAAAATAATGACTCCAAATAGACAACAACCACCGGCGACATATTTAAAATAGGTATCCTTGAGATTGGTTTCTGGTTGCTTCTTTTTATTATTGCGATCGGTAATTTTAATAATATATTCACCATTTTTAGAATATAGATAATTTTCTCGAGCAAATCTAGCAATATAATCAGGATCTTTCAATTTTTCTATCTCATTTTTCAAGCTACCTTCATCTTCTTTTAATTGCATTAATTGTTGCTTTAAATTGGCCTCTTCCTGATTTAAATCGACAATATTTAAAATATACTTTGTCGACGAAATTAAGAAGTAACCGATGACAATCAGACAGATTGGGGCAAGCAATACCAACCTTCGTTTTGCTTTTTTATTGCTCCGTTTTGTCCGTTTCCGCTTTTTTGCTTTTGCCAATCTATCACCACCTAGCTTACATAAGTATATCAAATATGAAGCTTATTCGCAACTTTATAGTGAAGTATTTCAGCAATGATAAATCCTGCTAGCACCGACAAAATACAATAGGGATGAAGAATCCCATTATTGATCTTTTCTAATATCATGTAATACCCAATCACATGAATCAGGACAAAAAAGAGATTAAAGGCAATCCTTCCATAACGATTTTTAATCCTAACCTTTTTATAACAATAATTCATACTAACGGAAAATAGAATTCCAAATAAAGCAGAAAAAACACTGCTATAAATCTGAATTTTTAGTGTCATTATTTAAATAACTTATTGAAGAGACCATCTTCTTTGTCTTTCTTTGAACTATTTTCCATGTAGCTTAATTGATTAATCTTTCCCTTAATTGATACATTCCCTTGATAGGTATCCAACTTAATTACTTCTAAGGCCTCCCCTTTGATAATGACATAGCCCATACTCGTATCCATGAGAAATTCTTCATCATCAAAACTTTCAATTTTTTTTACACCTGTAATTACAATATTTTTTCGATCACTAATCGTAATATTATGATTAAGTGATGTCATCAATGTCTGTTCCTTGTCCATACAATTCCTCCTATTACCACATTATATGAACAAGTCTTAGCTTTTAGACCAAAGAAAAAAACTCCAATTGAGTTTTATTCCGCTTCCTTATTATATACTTCTAAGATTGCATCTTCCATTACTTTACGGCATTCCGCATCGATTGGATGAGCAATATCACGATATCCACCTGTCGCTGTTTTACGACTTGGCATCGCAATAAATAAACCACTGTCACCATCGATAATTCTAATATCATGAACAGCAAAACACTCATCAATTAAAACAGATGCGATTCCTTTCATTCGGGAACCTTCTTTTTCTACTTTTCTTACATTTACAGATGTTATTTTCAAGCAAATCTCTCCCTTCAGTATACGAATATACAACCTCATTATATAATATTATGTTTTTAAACGCAATAACAAATAGTAAAATATTGCCAATTAATAGTCTATTTTAATGGTTTTTGTAATAATATCGGTATACGAAAAAGATTTCACAATACTGGTTTGATCTTTTAACTGAACAAGAAAAATATTATTATACAATTGTTTAATAATCACCTCATAGGTCTCATACTTGTTTCTACCCAGATTATAATTCAAAGTTACTACATCACCAACATGATTATGTAATTCTGCTTTTACTTTGGTAATTGTCATAATTCCCCCTATCTTGGATATCCCATATACATAGTTCCCTTAGTTAAAATTCCACCTACTCCATTGGTTCCATATTTCGTATCTTCTAAAATTCCCTTAAGATCGATATCTTTCGTTACTGATGATAAGCTTAATTTTGATGCGATAATAGCCGGATCTAATGCATGAATATTAACTCGTTTAGGACTAGAAGCAAAATTCGCACCTGCTTTGATAAGTTCTTCATAATTAGATTGACAAGCCCCTGCAATAATTAGGAGTTTCTCATGACTATTTTCGAACTTACGCGCTTCCTTAACCGCATCAACAAAATTTTGGCTATTACGATAAGCTGCCATATCATTGATGTCTCCTTTTCGTTTATAATAAGCATCATGACCTGTAATAACGACGATATTAGGATTATACTCATGAAGTAATTCTAAAATTCTCTCTGGTACAGCGCACTCTTCTTCTTGCACCCCTACTGCCCAAAGGTTATGTTTCTCATAATAAGTTAAACAGCGATCTAAATAATCTTTATCTGCATCGATATGTAGAATTTTACCTGGCAAATAAAAATAATCGCAACGATCTAACACTGGTAATGGACTAATGCGTTCTAAAAAAGCCTGATCATTTTCAACATCTTCTTCCTCATCATACTTTATCAAGTCATCTATCGGACTATCAGCAATTAAGCGAATGTTAATTCCTTTTAGAATACAGACACCATCATTCATATCTATAATACAAAATACCATATCATTGTTATAAGAATTTCTTGTTACCAAGTCTCCTTTTTTTAAAGTCATATTATCACCCAATAAATTATATGAGATATAAAAAAAAACATTCCAACGAATGTTTTTTCTATATTTTGAGATGTTTTCGAACTGCACGCCAGCTTCCAAACATTCCGACTAAAATTCCTATGACCAGAAGTAATAATGAAATCCAATAGATAAATGGTTCTGGTCGGACCAAACGAATAAATGGCGAGAATAATTGTCCTTTAAAATTATGATATAACGTTGAATAACCATAAATTGTAGCTACAATAGGAAGAATAGCTCCAAGGATTCCCAAGAATAATCCTTCTAATACAAATGGAATTTTAATATTGGTATTACTTGCTCCAACTAATCGCATAATCTCTATCTCACGACGACGTGAGACAATGGTAATTTTAATGGTATTAGAAATCAGGAAAGCAGTCACTAAGATTAAAGCAATTACCGTTCCAGCACATATTTTACGAACGACATCAAAAACCGTAATCAAAGAATTAATCATGTCTTGTCCCCATTTTACTTCAGAGACACCTTCCATTTTTGCTACCTTTTTGGCAACTCCTTCAACTTGTTCAATATCCGTTGCTTTAATTCGAAAGGTTGGATTCAACGGATTTTCTTCATCTGTCCAGCTCCCCATAATGTTTTTAAATGTTTCATTGCCCTTCATCATCGATTCCGCAATCTCCTGCTTTGATTCAAAGGTGTAATGATCGACATGTGCAACCCGCTTAATTTTTTCTTCCAATTCCTTAATTTGTTCTTCCTTAATATCAACATCAAGAAAAGCAACAATCGTCACATCTTTTTCGACTAATTTTGTAAAGTTATTAACATTGTAAGATAAGATTACGAAAATTGCCACGACGATTAGTGTAATCGTAATACAGGAAATAGATGCCAACGAAAGAGAGAAATTTCGAAATACACTATTAAATGAATCCCTAACGTTTCGGCTGAACATTCTAAATGCCTTCATGGTGATACTCTCCTTCCGCATAGTCTTTTAAAATTCTACCAGAGTCTAAAACAATAACACGTTTCTTCATTTTATTGACAATTTCGGTATCATGAGTAACCATGATAATTGTCGTTCCCATTTTAGAAATCTCTGATAAAACACTCATAATTTCCATACTGGTCACTTCATCAAGATTTCCTGTTGGCTCATCACAAATTAGTAATTTTGGACCGTTGATAATAGCCCGAGCTATCGCTACCCGTTGTTGTTCTCCTCCGGATAATTCATTCGGATAACTCTTTGCTTTATGCTTTAATCCAACGAGTTCTAATACTTTTAGTACTTTGGTATGAATCTCATCTTTAGGAGCACCAAATATTTCTAATGCAAAGGCCACATTTTCATAAACTGTTTTTTTATTTAATAATTTAAAGTCTTGGAAAACCACTCCAATTTTACGACGTAATTTATATACTTTACTATTTCGTAGTTTCCCTACATCTAGTCCACCAACAAGAATTTGACCACTTGTCGGTTTTTCTTCACGATACAACATCTTAATCAAGGTTGATTTTCCACAACCAGTTGATCCAATGACAAAGACAAACTCTCCTTTTTTGATCTTAAGATTCAAATCTTGGATCGCTACGACTCCTGTCTTATATCGTTTTTTTACATTTCTTAATCTAATCAGTTCCATAATCAACCACCATTTCTATTATATATTATTTTTGTTTCGTTGTTTGTTCCAAATATTGTTATTCGCCACCATACACTTCATAGGCATCGGTTACAAGGAAAAAGGCGTTGGGATCAATTTCATGAATTCCCTCTTTGGCAACAAAATATTCTTTGGTTGGCAAGATACACATAATTACTTTTTGGTGATTACCTGTAAACCCTCCGCGACCATCTAATACCGTTACTCCATGACTTAAGTGATCCATAATAAACTTCTTAACTGCTGTCTCATGATCAGTAATAATATAGAAAGCCTTTGAAGATGAGATTCCCAGGATCACTTTATCCGTCATCACACTGATAATATATAGAGCAATTAGGGAATACATAATTTGAGTCCAACCAAAAGCAAAAATCCCACCAAAGATAATAATTCCATCTGTCCAAAACATCGCACTTCCGATTGACATCTTCGCATATTTTGAAACGATTTGATTTAAAATATCAGTTCCACCAGTAGTAAATCCGCCTTTGAATACCAAGCCTAAGCCAAATCCAGTCATTACAGACCCAAAGATCGTAAATAACAAAGGATCATAATCAAGGGCAACATAAGTTGGAATAATATCGGTTAATTTTATCATTACAGGAACAAGTAAAGCCCCCATTACTGAACTGGTTGTTTTTTCCTTTCCTAGTAATAAAAAACTGAGAATTAATAGAATCGAGTTTCCGATTAAAATAACAATCGATGGATCAATTTTAAAAACAGAATTTAAAATAACCCCAACTCCACTCATACCATAGACAATTTGACTAGGCAAAATAAATAAATTAAATGCCACAGCTACTAAAAATACGCCTAAGAAAAGATAGGTGTAACGTAACAGGCGATCTTTTTTATAGATTTTTTTTATAATATTTTCATCAATTATTGTTTTCTTTTTCCAAAACATACTTAACAACTCCTCTTTAAATTAT
>CAJTRV010000010.1 GCA_910578855.1 uncultured Bacilli bacterium | reverse complement strand
TAGATTTTTATTTCTAAATATCAGTTTTAATTTTGACTACTTTTTCAGCAGTCTCGAGTAGCTCGTAACTTTTTTATTTTACAATATAAGTTAATTCACCCATTTCGCTCGTTGGAACAAAACCTGGTTCTTCAGCAAGTAAATCAGGAATACGGTTAACAATACTAGCACATGTCAGTTCAACGGTCTTAGGTTCACTGACAACAACACTCGTCGTTGGCTCGCCAACAATCGTCCATTCGTTTTTATCGACAACTCCCTTGGCATATACTTTTCCAATACACTCGGCCACAATCGTAATCCCTTCTTCTGTTTCTGTGGTCACCACCGCACTCATTCCAATCGCATCTCCAGCTTTAATATCCATTCCTAGAGTATCAGAGTGAATATCTTCATCGTGAGTAATGGGAACACATTTTTGCGTTTGACTTTTAATCGTAAGTCCTAGTTTATCACAAATCCAGGCACTGGCATTCCACATATAAGATGGTAAAAAGTTTCCTTCAGCAATTAACGCTTGCCGAGCTTCGGCACTAATATTATCAGCAGCCGCTACCTCGCGATCAAAGTCAGCGAGACTAAGACCTGCCCCATGGGCTCTCGCGAGAGCAATTCCGTAATCTTCAACATTATAACTAGAACTTCCCCTAATTTCTGTAATCTTATGTGTTGTTCCGGCAAGGACAGCAATAAGATTTCCCCAAGCCACATCTTGGTAGCCACTACCAGTAATCGTACACCCTGTTTCACGGGCTAGCGCATCAATCTTTTTGGTAAGTTCCGGTGATGAAACCATTGGATAAAAAGCCTCTTCACAAGTGGTAATCGCATTAACACCAAGTTTAGCAGCTAACATGAGTGCATCTTCAATATCCTTCATCAAGCTCATTGTCTCAATGATACACACATCTGGTTTGACTTCCTGCATCATCGCCTCAGCTTCAGAAGGGGATACAATCGTTACTCCAAGTGGCGCAATCCCCATAATATCGCCAATATCTTTCCCAATGACCTCTGGATTGATATCAACCGCTCCAACGATAGTTCCTCCTTTTTCCATTACATAGCGTATGGTATAGATTGACATCTTACCACAGCCATATTGTACTACTTTTACTTGATCCATAATTTCCTCCATTCTAACTATAGTATACCATTATTTACCATTCATATGGTCCTATTTTCTAGATGGTTTACGAAATTTTACTCTCAATCTTTAGCGTTTTTACCTTAACTTTATTATGACCTGTAATAATTTCTTCAATGATTTGATTTTCAATATAATCAGTAATAATCTTATCTAATTTGCGGGCCCCAAATTCTTCATAATGGGATTCCGTAACGATCTGTTCAATCAATTGTTTGGCAAAGGTAACCACAACATCACGAGCCGCATACTTCTGTTTTACTTGATCCAATTTTTTCGCAGTCAATTGAACCATGACATCCTTTGATAGCTTCCCAAAAATGATCACATGATCAATTCGATTAATAAATGGAACACTAAAATATTCTTTTAGTTTACTCACAACTTTACCAGATCCATCCTGTTGAAAACCAATATTAATATCATGAAAGCCAATATTAGAAGTCATTACAATCATAACATGATCAAAGCGAACAAGGGTCCCCTTTGAATCCTTGACTTTTCCTTCATCTAAGATTTGTAAGAATAGGTTTAAAATCGATGGATGGGCTTTCTCAATTTCATCGAGAATTAATACACTATATGGTTTATTTTTAATCTCTTCTAAAATATTTCGATGATCCATATACCCAACATATCCAGGAGGAGCTCCTACAATCTTACTAATTGTATGGGCTTCTGCAAATTCACTCATATCGAGTTTAATCACATTATTCTCACCGACAAGATGGTTAGCAAAGATCTTACTAAGCTCTGTTTTCCCAACACCAGAAGGGCCACAAAACAAGTAGGAATAGCATCTATTTTTATCTTGGTATCCCAATTTAATTCGTTTTGATAGATCAATTACACTACTGACAGCTTCTTCTTGTCCTAAAATTCGATCTCGTAAGGCGGCCTCAATTTTTTCAATCACTGTGATATTATCTTGTAACAATTCATAGACAGGAATGTTTGTTTTCATATTGACAACACTGGCAATATCCTCTTTGGTTACTTGTTTCCGTTGATCTTTTCGGTAAAGCAACAATTCCAGTTCATTCATTTCATTCATAATTTGATTTTCTTGATCCTTAAACTGTGATGCAATCTCAAAATCATCATTGACAATTGCTTCATTCTTTTGCTTCCGTACTCCTTGTAACTCTTTATTTAAACAATTATAACGTTTCAATTCCTTACTCTCTTTTAAACTAACCTTAGAACACACTTCATCCATAATATCAATGGCTTTGTCAGGTTGATGACGATCATAGACATATTGATCACTAAGACGAATGATTAAGTCAATCATCGCATCGCTAATTTCAACTAAATGATATTTTTCGTAGATTGGGCGTAATTTATAGAGGATTTCTTTTACTGTGTCAGTCGATGGAATATCAACCATGATCTTTTGGAAACGACGTTCAAGAGCGCCATCCTCTTCGATATATTTCTTATATTCCGCCGTCGTCGTAGCCCCAATTAACCGTAACTTATTACGAGCTAATGCTGGCTTAAAAATATTGGAAGCATCAATTGCTCCTTCGGCGCCACCTGCACCTACTAATGTATGGATCTCATCGATAAATAATATAATATTATCGTTTTCCTCAATTTCTTTTAAGATCTTTCGCATCCGATCCTCAAATTCCCCACGATATTTGGTGCCCGCAACCGTAGTTGCCATATCGAGCGAAATAATTCGCTTATTTTTTAACGAGAGTGGCACTTCACCAAAGGCAATCATGCGACTGAGTTCTTCGACAATAGCGGTTTTCCCTACTCCAGCATCCCCAATCAACAACGGATTATTCTTTGTACGCCGTGTCAAAATCTCTAACACTCGTTTAATTTCTTTATCTCGCCCAATGACTGGATCTAGTTCTCCTTGACGGGCTTTTTCGGTTAGATCAATTCCTAGCTCTTCTAATAATAGTTTTTCACTACCACGAGCTTTCCCATTTGAACTGAGGCGGAACGAAAATGCAGCATACAATTCATCAAGGTCAATTCCCATTCCTAAAAGAATACGAATTGCAACCCCTTCCCCTTCTTCTAATAAACTAGAGAAAAGGTGCGAAATTGTCACTTCACCAGCATTATTTTCTTTGGCATCAATCGTGGCATTTTCTAATACCCTTTTTAATAGTGGGGTATAGAGAAACCAATTACTTTCTTTGCTACCAACTCCAACAATTTCAATAATCTCCTCTTTTAAGGTTGGATAATCTAAACGATATTGTTTCAATTTTTTCGTAATGGTATTATCATCTTTTAAAATAGCGAGTAATAAATGTTCACTCCCGACATAAGGATGTCGTAATTCTTTCATTTCTAATTTAGCTTGTACTAATATTCTTCTAGCTTGTTCTGTAAAATTTCCAAACATAGTCATCTCTCCTTTATCACCATTCTATGACTATGATGATGAATATTTTGTCTTTTCAAACAAAAAAAGAATACTTTTAAGCATTCTTTTCCGACAAATTATCACATTTTAGTATGTTCAATCTTATAAATCTGTTTTCGATAGTGGTGGGCCTGATGCATTAAATACCATTCCCGAAGCATAAGACAACGTTCTTTTAAAGACCGTAGTTCACAAACACGATTAGCGGAATCAAACAACAACTCCTTTTGTAAACGAAAATTCGCAATCTTCCGTTGTTCGGCTTCAATGATTTCTAATTTCAAGCGATATTGTTTGGCTACTTCTAAACCACGGTAGACACCGATATGACAATCATGTTTCATCTTTCTCACCCCTAATTAGGACCTATTCTAACATACTATCATATGCTTGTCAACGTGATCAATCTATAGAAATTTCTTTAATGCTTTTATATTATCTTCTTGAAATTTAAAAAATTGTTTGGCTAATTTCAAGTGCTCCTTATCAGCACTTTCCTCATATAAACCAAGTTTCTTTTCCATATCAATACTTCCCATACTAATTCCCTGAATTAACATACCCGCAATACTCGCATCACTATTATCGGCTCGAACTTCTTTTTTGACTCCCATTTCCGCACCCATTTTACTCATGAAGCCATTATCTTTGGGATCCTTTCCATGAGCAAGTAACTGGGTCTTTGCATCTTCCAAATACCGTTCATAGCCCTTTAGAATATCTTCAACCACTGGTTTAATTTTATTATCCTTTTCTTTTAAATCTCGTAATAATTCTTCTAATGTCAAAACAGCCATATCGGCATCCTGGTAGACATGTTCCATTAATTCTAAATTTGCATCCATATTATCATCCTTTCACTATTATTATGATGATAACTGGTAAAATTATACAAAATAAGCGTTATTTACGAACGAGATATCCCAATCTTATAAGGGCATCTTCTAAATACTCATGATCCCTTAAGATGATCTTTTCTTCAGGACAAGCGATTTTCCCAAGAGTAGTTTTTCCCACGCCACTATAACCACAAATAATGATTCCTGGTGATTTTTTAGGCATCAAGGTATCCTATTTCCACTAGTTTCTGGTGCCACTCTTTTGGGCGAAACCCAACCAAGACAAAGTCAGGACCAATTAAAATTGGACGTTTAATCAACATTCCATTACTGGCTAGTAGATCCAATTGTTCTTCTTCAGACATTGCTTCTAATTTATCTTTTAAACCAAGCTCTTTATAGACAAGTCCCGATGTGTTAAAAAATCGTTTTAATGGTACATCACTTTGACGATAATATGCTTTTAATTCTTCTACTGTTGGTGGTTCCATTTTAATATTTCTCGTATCATATAATAAATGATGTTCATCTAACCATGCTTTTGTTCGTTTGCAAGTACTACATGGTGGATATTCATATAATAACATGTGTATTCCCTCTTTCTAATGAAATAATTTCATAAAAATTTCTGGCGTTGGCACTGTAAATTTTAAATTCTTTTTCGTATGAGGCATTTGAATCATAATTTTTCCTGCATGTAATCCCAATCTGCCAATTGGATTTTTTTCACTACCATATTTTTTATCCCCAATGATAGGATGGTTTAAATCCGCCATCGCCACTCTAATTTGATTTTTTCGCCCTGTTTCTAACTGAACTTCTAATAATGTATAATTCTTAGCTTCCTTCATCTTTTTATAATGCGTAATGGCTTTTTTCCCATTTACCGTATCATTGGTACTATATACCATTTTATTTCTATTCTCTTTCAAATAGGAAACTACTGTTCCTTTACTAGGCATATCAATTCCTTCGACAATCGCTATATAGGATCGAACTTTTACCACCGTGTTCCAATGTTCCTGTAATTGTTCTTTGAGTTCTAATGATTTTGCAAACAGAAGAACACCAGAAGTATCACGATCCAAGCGGTGGACAATAAATACTTTTTCCCGGGGATTATTTTTTTTCACATGTTCTCTTACCATATGATAGGCAGTCTTCCCTTTTTCCGTCTCCGTTGATACCGTAAGCAAGCCCGCTGGTTTATTGATGACAATTAGTTCATGATCCTCATAGATAATTGGTAATACTTGACCCTTTGTTTCATATACCATATGTCCAAAGACAACAGTTATCGTGTCTCCCGTTTTTAAAGGCATATTATACTGTGTTACACTTTTCCCATTTACTAAAATATTCCCATGGACCAAAAGTGATTTTACTTTCTTCTTGGTATAACCATCTAATACTTTATATAAATATTCTAATAACGTATTTTCATCATGTACTTTGAATTCCCTTGTTTCATTTTTCTTTGCCATAAATAAGCCCCTATCTAAAAAGAATCATCCTTTGATGATTCTATTATAGCATCTGTAGTCCAAAATAGACAATTAAAATTGCACCTAAGATAATTCGATACCAACCAAAGACTTTGAAATCGTGTTTCTTAATATAATCCATCAAGAATTTTATCACAATCATCGATACTAAGAAAGCCGATATCATTCCCACTAGTAAAATCGTAATCTCCGTACTGGTAAAAACCAAACCAAATTTCACCAATTTTAATAGACTTGCTCCAAACATTACCGGAATAGCTAAGAAGAAGGTGAATTCGGCTGATACTGTTCGACTAACTCCGATGATTAATCCGCCAAGAATGGTAGCCCCACTACGAGATGTTCCAGGAAAAATAGCGGCAATAAGTTGAAAAAGCCCAATCATAATCGCATCACGATAGGTAATATCCTGTAAACGATCAACTCTAGCTTGTTTACCCTTATTCCGGTTCTCGATTACTAAAAAACCAATTCCAAATATGATTAACATAATCGCCACGACATAAGAATGGTATAGATATTTTTCTAAAATTTCATCAAATAAAATTCCAATGATCGCAGCTGGTAAACAGGCAACAACAATCTTAAACCACATCTTCATCGTATCTGCTTTAATGAGCGGTTGATCTTTTTTTAATTGAAACGGAAATATCTTATTCCAAAAGATGAGAACAACCGCTAAAATCGCACCTAATTGGATTACGACTAAAAACATATTCCAAAATTCACTGGACACTTTCATTGGAATTATATCTTGTAATAAGATCATATGTCCCGTACTACTAATGGGTAGCCACTCGGTAATTCCTTCGACTACGCCAAATAAAATAGATTTTATCATTTCTACGATATTCATCTTGTTCCCCTTTTCTACTTCTCATTATATTATATCATAAATCAGTTATGTCTTATAATATATTTATTCATATAAAATATTGATATCAACATCACCATTAATTCCATCAACCACTCCATTGTCGCAGATCTGCCACAGTCTATAGTTACCAGTATAATCTGTTTGCTTGGTATAATGCGCCAACCAAATATCGTACTTAGTAGGAAACCAGATCTCTTCTAGATAGGCCTTACTACTATAGAGCATTCCTTGATAGCCAGCTAGTTCTACCTCTTTTAGAAATGCTTCGGCCATACTAGTAAGACCAAAGAAACTTAGATGATATTGATTAAAATTTCCCCATTCTTCCCAATCAAAAGCAATCGGTAACGTAACCTTATAATCTTTGATTTGGTTTAACACCCACTTCGCATCTTTACGAGCTTGTTCTAAGGAATTCGCATACGAGTAAAAGTAAACACCAACATCGATATCATGTTCACTGGCTCTTGTTATATTCTGGTGAAATTTTTTATCGAGAAAATATTCTTCCTCTGTATTAGAGTTCCCACCAATTCGGATCATGACAAACTCCACCCCAGCTGCTTTCAACTTAGCAAAATCAATATCTCCTTGCCATGCTGAGACATCAATCCCAATTCGGGTCCGATCTGTTTTATAAGTTTTTACAACGTCAGCAAACGGCGTATTACTTTTTTCAGTTGGTTTCACAGGCAACTCATCAGGATCATAGACAATCAATTCAAATGGTTGCTGAGCCTCATTTCCACTTTGATCACTAGCTTTATAAACTAGAGAGTAAGTCCCCACTTGATTAGGATCATAATCTCCCTCAATATAACAGGTTGGCTTTGCATCATGATTATCACCACACATAATACTACTTGCAAGATCATCATTGGTACCTTTGGGAATCCGGTAAGTAGGTCCTAACCATATAACTGGTGTCACCTGATCGACAACCTCTACTTGATACGTATAGGTCACTTTAATATGATCATCATTCATATAAGTAAATGTAACATCCTGTTTTCCTAATGTCGTTGTAGGAATTACTGCATCATCTAATAAAGTTCCATTGATATTGACGATAAAATCAGAAATTTTTTTCTTATCATGGAAGGCAATTTCACGATTTTCAACTAGTGTAACTAGAACTTTGGCAAATTTGACACGAAGATAGCGATATGAAAAATAGCCACTGATAAGAAAGAGCAACAATATTCCGAATAAAATAACCTTTTTACATGGCACGCGCATAAAATCATTCCTATTATTCATAATCAGGATAGATATCCCGCCGATAAGAAATACTCCTCACCTTATCTACTTCCTTTTGTACTTGAATACTCGGGTTGGATCGAACATGGCCGCTCTAATGATTCTGAAATCGCCTGCTTCAATTCTATTAATTCCCGAAAAACAGTTAACTCAGGATATTCAATTTCCTCCATAAATCCTAAAGGAATTTCATTCTGGCGACAAAACTGTTCTAAATTAGACCAATAAGCTTGTTGTTCATGATTAGGGTGCTGTTTTAATTGTTCGATCGTCGTTGGAATAAAAGGTTGCTCTTGAATTTGTTGTCTTGTTTGTTGTAACTGTTCTTGTTGTGATATATACGGCTTTCTTGTTAATTGACCACGAATCTTTTTCCATCTAACGCCCGACTCATCGACAAGTTGAATTTGGTGGTCACATTGATCAAGCATATTCTGTTTTTGTTGGTTGCTCATATGTTGATAAATTTGCCCTCCGACCCGCCTTTTAACTTCAAGACTGCAAGTTTCTATTTCCTCAAGTTTTATTTGATCCAACAACTGAGAGTAATGTCCAACGGCCTCATCTGATAGTTTTGAAGCTACGTTTTGAAAAAATGATATGATAGGTTGCACCGTTGGGATTGATGGGAGAGTAGGAAGGGGAATCTCATAAAGACGTCCCATCTCCATTACTGATGTGATTAATTCTTCTAATTGAACCAAGGGCATGGTGACACTAACTACCTTATTTTGAAACTGCTTTTCCAAACGTTTTCGCTCCGCCATTTTCTGTTGTTGCTGTTGGTAACTAGCTACTTCATCTTGATATTGTTTGGTTACTTGACGCTTAATTTTAGAAAATTCTTGTTGTAAAACGCGATGAACTTTAGCTTTCTCAGCTATAAAACGATGTTTGGCTTCTTTAAAATATTGTTCGTGCAATCCTTTTTCTGTCAATAACGTATCAATTGCACTACTAACCGCACAACGATCTTCATAATCCTGATACCTGTAAGCCTGTTGTAATCGTTGAAGCCTATCTATTTTATCATCGGTCGTTTTTATTTGTTCACAGTAGCGAATATAATCTTGATAAGCCGTTATTAACGTTTGTTCAGAAATAGTGGGGATTGTCTCTTCATTAGGGAATGCTGCTTCTTTTACAGAGCAAGTCATATAACACTTTTTACCATCATTTCGACGATAATTCTCCGTCACCTCTAAAAATGGTGGAAGTAAATATTCTTTTTCATTATTTTCTACTAGCTGTGACATATCAAAAAATGGGACAGTCCTGTCTATCTTATAGGTTATTACCGTTGGCGTCTGATTTGTCCAATTATTTGAAAAGTAACCATTGGCCATTTGATAATCCGTCGTTGTCGATAAGAAGGTCTGTTGTTTGCCCATTGAAAATTTTTCTGTAGTACCCCGATAAACCTGAATTGATGTTGCCATATTTCGTGATAAAGATTGTTTTATCATCGCCTGGTAAATATATAAAATCATAAAAATATCCTTTTGCAATTGATCTTTCGTCATATAAGTCTGATAAGAGATTCCCGGCTCATTTAAATAAGCTTCTTCAAAGGTAATTCCCTCGTCTAGTAAGGAATTAATGGTAATATGACCAATCCCACTATAAGCTTCCAAAGCTTCTTTTTCCTCGTCGGTTATTTCCAAACTTTTATATTCCATATAATCACTACCTTTCTATTTTTATTGTTATATTAGAGATTTACAAAGCACTTTACATACATATGATATTATATTGTCTCAAAAATAGTAACATTTTCAAAAATTAATATTCTATTGACATGAACATTTTTTGATAAATCGTTTGATATTAGTTATCTCTAGATAACTAATACAGTTCTCATATATGTTCCATTTTAATTTATTAAAGATACTACCTAAATTATAATATTACTATTTTAAAAATGGTTCTTTAAATTCTATAATCCCTTTTTTAATATCAATTTCTGTTTTAATCCCAATGGGAATGATTGGGTTTGGAATATGATGACCAAATAAATTACATTTTAAAATAGGCAGTTCACTTTTCTCTAAAATTTCAAGTGCAATTGTTTCCACCTTTGAGCACATTCTTTTTGGGTAATTCGAAAAGCTTCAAAGAATAATAATGTTCCTTTTATCTTTGGCATATAAGTAGTCCCTAGTAAATTTATTGTACACCCTAAATTGGTACCAATACTAATCCCAAAAAATTTTCCTTCTTTTACAACATAGTAATCATGTCCCAAGGAAATTTGATGATTTGCTTTGATCAATTGAGTTTCCCTTTATTTATAAGGGTTTAACGTATTTTTAGCACACACACACATTCCACATGATAGGTTTGTGGAAACATATCGACTGGCGTAATTGCTTCGATATGATATTGCAATGATAACTCCTTTAAGTCTCGGGCTAACGTAATCGGATCACATGACACATAGACAATTGTCCGCGGTTGCCACTTTAATAATTGTTCTTTAGTTGCACGATCGAGTCCTGAGCGAGGAGGATCGACAACGACAACATCAGGTTGAATGTTTAATTGTTTAATCACATGTCCAACATCCCCTGCTTGAAACGTAATATTAGTAATATGATTTAATTTTTTATTTTCTTTGGCACACGCAATCGCTGCTTGATTAATTTCAATTCCATATACGTGTTTGGCATATTTGCTCAGATAAATACCAATCGTTCCTGTTCCGCAATAAAGATCTAAAACCGTATCCTGGTGGTTAATATTTGCATATTGTCGCACCTGCTCATATAATCGTTCGCATTGCTTACTATTCACTTGAAAAAAGGAAGTGGGTGATAACCAAAATGTATGAGCGCCTAGGGTCATTTTTATCTGTTTTGGTCCGTATAAAACGGTTATCCTAGAATTCATAATTTTTATAATTGAAGTAACATCTTCCTTAAGAGAATCGACAAATAACTTATCGTCTATCTCACCCATTGCCTGAATGATCACCATAGTATCATCAGTCCGTTCATTGGTACGAATTACCATTTGCTGAATATGGTTTAATGGTAATATTTTTAACTTCGCCAAGATATGATTAATTCGGGGAAGTGCAATTTTGCATTGATCAATCGCAACAATTTCCCGACTCTTTTTTTCATAAAAACCTATTTTATGATCACTATGAAAAGTCACTTTGTTACGGTAATGTAAAGACGTGTCACAAGCGATGATTGGTTTCACAACATCAGCGTTGATACCGGCAAATTTTTGGACGATATCTTTTACCTTATCCTCTTTATAAATCAATTGATCATGGTAAGAAAGATGCATTAGATCACAACCACCACATCTAGTAAAATAGGGACAAATAGGTTTTATACGATGATCACTTGATTCTAAAACCTTTAAAACTTCTCCAACCATATATTTCTTTTTATTATTTATAATTGCAACTTCGACAACTTCACCTGGTAACGCATTCGGAATAAAAGTGGTTTTTCCCTCGATTACACCAATTCCTCGTCCCTGGTGATCCATGCGATCTATTTCAACTTTCATACACTCACCTTATCCTTATTATACACAATTTAAAATGGAATTACTAGATTTTCTCAGGTATGATATGGTTATTTTGACTCAGACTATCACTAGGTGATAACATGAATATTTTAATAACAGGAGCAGCAAGTGGAATTGCTAGACGAGTAATCGAGAAGTTAGATGCTAAGCAACACCATATTTATGTAGCTGTTCATACCACAAAACAATTAGAACTAGTCCAATTACGATATCATAATCTGAAACATATTACCTGTCTCAAACTTGATATTACAGATGAGAAGGATCGAAAACAGATAGAATCCTTACCCATTGATATCCTAGTTAGTAATGCCGCCATTGGCTATAGCGGAAGTATTGCCGAGATTCCAATTGATCTTGTTAGAGATAATTTTGATGTCAATGTCTTTTCTAATTTTTCACTGGTTCAACTTGCTTTAAAAGGCATGATTCAACGAAAACATGGTAGAGTAATTATGATGTCTTCACTAGCCGGGGTCGCCCCAGTTCCTTTTTTGGGAAGTTACTGTGCCAGTAAAGCCAGCATCAATATGCTCACTTCTAATCTACGTTTAGAGATGAAACTATTAAAAGCCAATATCGATGTCATTACCATTCAACCAGGACTCTACTATACTGGTTTTAACCAAGTTATGACAGAAAATAAATATGGACGAATGAACCTTGATACTTACTTTAAAACGCAATTGGAGTTTTTAAAAAAATATGAAACACCATTTTACCATCTATTAGAATCGAAAAATTTAGATCAAATTGCCAATAAAATAGTCAAAGCCATCGATAGCAAACATCCACGGGCTATCTATCGATCACGCATAAGTCAAATTCTATTTGTAAAATTATACTCCCTATTGTTTTGTTAGAAATGTTCCGCATTTCTTTTTTTATTTATCGTTATAAAAAAGAAAAAAATAGCCATAATAATGGTAGTAATGAGGGATAATATGGAAAAAGTAAATCAAAACGTCGATACAATATTAAAACAAATCGAAACAAAAATTCACAAAAGTAGTGACTTTTTTTCACGCACTGTCACACTTCATCGTAAGAAAATTCTCTATTGTTTTTTTGAGAGTGTTAGTAGCGATGATAAAATAAGTGACTTCTTTATGAAAAGCATCAGCAATGATATTAAATACGGAAAGAAATCTTTTTTTGAAGATTTATTCGATAATTTACAAAATACCATTACCAATAGTAAATTAACTGTTATAGATGATTTTTCACAAGTATATTATTACTTAGCAAGTGGTTTTACTTGTATCTTTATCGAAGGATATGAACGATATATCGTCTTAGAAACCAAGAGTAACTTAGACCGCGGCGTCGCTGAGGCCTCTAGTGAAGCCATTATTCGTGGGCCAAAAGATAGTTTCACTGAAAATCATATGACTAATATTGGGCTCATTCGAAAGAGGATTAAGGATCCTAATCTCTGGATGGATGAAGTGAAAGTTGGTAGACGGACCAAAACCAAAGTCGCAATTGGTTATATTCAAGATATTGTACCAAAGGAAAAGGTGGAATTGGTTCGCAATAAAATCAAAAAAATTGATATTGATGGCATTCTCGATTCTGGATATATCATGGATTTTTTGTCACCAAAGCAACATTCCTCATTTCCAAAAATTATCAGTACAGAACGTCCAGATCTTGTCTGTGGTGCCCTATTAGATGGTAAGATATGTGTATTAGTCGAAAACTCGCCCTTTGTCCTTGTCATGCCAGGAATGTTAGTCGATTTCCTACACTCACCGGAAGATAATTATCAGAAACCAGCCAATGTTATTTTTACAAGAGGGCTTCGCGCACTAGCATTTTTTGTTACATTGTTAACGCCAGCCATTTATATTGCAATTACCAACTTTAATCAAGAAATGATCCCCGATCGTCTTCTTATATCGTTGGCAATTCAACGTGAAGGCGTCCCTTTCCCTACCGCTTTTGAAGTAATGCTGCTAGGAATTACGTTTGAGATGCTGCGCGAAAGTGATATCCGAATTCCTAAAGTTACTGGTACCGCCATTAGTGTTGTCGGTGCCTTGGTCCTTGGAGATGCCGCCGTCAATGCTGGAATTGTTTCCCCGATCGTCGTCATTATTATTGCCCTTACTTCAATTTGTGGACTATTATTTACTGATGTTGATTTCACCAATGCTCTACGGGGATGGCGGATTTTCTTCATCCTCTGTGCCTCAATTATGGGAATTGTAGGAATCGTTGCTGGAGGAATCATCTTCGTCGCCAAACTAGCAAGTCTAGAATCATTAGGAACACCATATTTGACCCCTTTTAGTCCACTTAATTTACAAGCACAAAAAGATAATGTCATTCGTACATCGCGGGACAAATTGCGCAAACGTCCTTCGTATTTAGCTCCAAAAAACCAAACTAGATTGCAGGTGAACTATGATGAAAACTAAACAATTAAAACTACTAATCGTGATTGGAGTGGTCTTACTTCTATGTGGTTGCTGGAATTATAGTGAATTAAATGATCTAGCAATCACAACCTCACTAGGTATTGATAAAGAAGATGATAAATATTTAGTCAGTGTGATGATTGCCAATGCCAAAAGTGCTCAAATTAGTGCCAAAGAGGGACAAAGCCAAACTACCGTTTTAGAAGGGAAAGGAAAAACACTATCAGAAGCATTAGAAAATATCGATTTGAAAAGTCCAAAACAAATTTATATTAACCATTTATCTGCAATCGTAATATCTGATCAAGTTGCCAAAGAGGGAATTAATAAAATATCTGATTTTTTATTACGAGAACCAGAGAGTCGTAAAAAGTTTTATTTATTAATTACCAAAGAGGAAAAAGCCAGTGATGTTTTAAAAATTCTTACTCCACTAGAATCACTTCCATCACAAAGTATTGCCTCTAATGTTCAAGAGGCCAAGGAATATCAAGCGGTAACCAATGATATGATCTATAGTGTTTTTATTAATGACGTCATTGAAAGAGGAATCCATCCTGTCTTGAGTAGCATTTCTATCGAAGGAAAAAAAGACGAGGCGCAAAAATACCAACATTTAGAACAATCACAACCAGATGCGGTATTAAAACTTGGGCCACTCGGTATTTTTAAAGATGATAAATTAATTGGTTTTGCTACCAAAAAGGAAAGTGAAGGTACCAATATTATCTTAAACAAGGTTGATAAATCAATCGTTGAGATAAAATATAACGGTGGTTATATCGTATCCCATCTGGAATCTCCAAATACAAAACTTAACATCTCTTTTAAAAATAATAAACCACAAATAGATTTAAAAATCAAAGCGGGCGGATCGATCGCAGAAGTAAATTGTGATATCGATTTAACAGATCCCAAAGAAATTGCCAAAATTAAGACAAATACCGAAAAAGAGCTTAAAAAAACAATCCGTCAAGCTCTAAATATGGCTCAAAAAAAATATCAAACGGATATTTTTGGATTTGGACTTGCCTTCTATCATAAATATCCAAATCAATTTAAAAAATTGGAAAAACATTGGGACCATGATACGTTTGCCAATATGGATATTAATGTATCAGTAGAAATTGATATTGAAACAAAAGGATCTTTAGAACAATCAATCCGAAAGGAGGAAGCATAATGCGAAAAATGTTAAATTCCTTTGAAGTTAGTACCTTTGTTTTCTATATAATGCGTTGTTCATTCGTTGGAATTACCATTAATAACTTAATCTTGGTTGCCAAGCAAGATGGGTATATCTCTATTATATTGGGATTTATCATCGGCTTCATTCCTTTGCTTCTTTATTTATATTTAATGAATTATAAAAAACAATACAATATTAACGATTTAATTGAATTGTGTTTTGGGAAAACAATTGGACGCTTTATTAATTTAGCCCTATGTTGTTTCCTCTTATATTTATCAACGGTTATTTTTTGGAATCTCACCAATCTCATTACTTCCCAGTATCTATCCCGAACTCCAGCTATGGCAATTGGAATTATGTTTATTGTTCCAACCATTTATTTACTTAGTAAAGGGATTGGTATCATTGGAAAATGTAGTGTCATATTTTTCTATTTCAGTCTTATTCTCGTAATCCTTCCCATCTTGGGACTTCAATTTCAAGTTCATTTAGATAATATAATGCCGATCTTTGAACATGGTATCATGCCAATCTTAGATGGAAGTTATCAATATATTGCCAATAGTGTTCTAGTTCTTTTTCTTCTCCTTAGTATTCCCAAGGAGATGATTCAGGATGACCATAAATTTAATAAACGCATTATTACCATGTATTGTGTAACTAGTGTCATCTTATTTTCAATCTTATTCTTAACTATTACTGTGTTTGGAGCCCGACTAGCAACATTATATCAATATCCAGAATTTCACTTACTAAAACGTGTATCAATTATTGGTTTTATCCAGCGAATTGAAAGTACCCTATCAATCCAATGGATCTTTGATATTTTTATGACAAATATTCTTACCTTATACTTTGTCTGTCATTATCTAACCAAGACATTTCGTCTCCAACAAAAATGGAAACGAAACACCCTAATTACATGCCTTAGCATCCTTGTTCTCATTTCCAGCAATTATGTTTTCACCAATAATACAATAGGAACACTTTTCTTCAAAAATACATTCCCAACCGTATTATATGGTGTATTATTAAGTCTACCACTATTGGTGGCAATTATATCCAAGTTTAAAAAAAATAAGAGTTTCCAAGCCTGAGACTCTTATTTTGGCATATTCATAAAATACAACACAATCATAATGATAATTGCAATAACAATAACTGCAATCAACACTTTAATTAATATATTATTGCGTCGATAGGTAGTGCTTAATTCTTTTAATTCATCAAAATCTTCATCACTAAAATTAAGACTAGAGGTAAAGAATGACTTATCTAGTTCTCGCATATTATCTTCATCATCATTTTTTTCTTTTTGTTTTTCTTTTTCTTCTTCTAAGATCTTCCGAATCGAATTTTTATTCAACGTTGCAGTATTGGTATGATCCGATTTTAAATCATCTAAAAGACCCAATGACAATTCTTTATCGCCTAATTCATTTAACATACTATTGGTTGTAATCGTATGAATTAATTCTTTTAACGAATCACTTTCTTCCTTCACTGGTTCATAATGTTCTCGTTGAATAGAATCATCTAATTTTATTTTTTTTAATATATTATATTGCGTATTTTTTAAATCCCGATATTGATCTTGTTCCTCATCTTTTTTTTCCTTTTTGGCTTTTACTAAAATATCACGAATATCATAATTCCGCTCTTCCTTATCATCATCAAGATCTTCCATAACAGGGAATTCAACGGGACGCTTAAACACTGGCCGATTCTGATTCCGCTTTTTCTTCGCTTCTTCCTCTTTTAACATCTCCCGAATACGCCTAATATCAATTTCATTGGTATGTTCTATTCTAGCAATTCCTTCAACATTAGAATATTCAGTCGAATCATCGTAAATGGTATCATATAGACTTTCATTTCTATAACTTCGTCTACGTGTCTCAGAATTGGTTTTATAATATCGATCCATACGACTCGCCATACGTTACCACCTCGTATTATAATAATATCATATTTTTCGCTATTTTTAAACAATAAGATTGAAATTTCCCATCTTTTTGCCTATAATAAATACGGAGGGAATTTATGGAAAAAGTAAATGTAAATCAAGATATTTGTATCGGATGTGGTGCTTGTCAAGCAGAATATCCCGATGTATTTGAAATTAACGATGAAGGTCTAGCCGAAGTTCAAAACGGACGCGAGATGCAGGAGCAAGAAGAGGCCGAAATTATGACGGGAATTTGTCCAGTTGGCGCTATTTATAGTGAAGAAAAATAATCAGTTCACACCGATTATTTTTTTAATTCAAAGATTTTTCTAACGATATTGAAACTCTGATATCTATTCCTTAAGCTTCTTTTCTATAAAAGTTCAGTTAACGATTTCCTCTTTTTCCATGTTCCAATCTTTTTTTATCATTCGTAAGATGATAAAGTTGTTTGACTTCTTTGGGATTTAAACGTCGATAATCACCGGATACAAGACCGCGTAAATCTAAAAAGGCAATTTTTTCGCGGTGCAATTTAATAACATCTTTCCCAACGCTTTCAAACATTTTCTTTACTTGATGATGTTTTCCTTCATGAATGGTTACTTCAACCATACTTGTATCAGCCTTTTTATCATATTTTTTCACTTTAATTTTAGAACGGGCTGTCTTTACTCCATCGATGATAACCCCACGCTCTAACGTTTTTATCATATCTGGATATAATATTCCTCTTATTTTTGCAATATAGACTTTATCAACTTTATTTTTAGGATGCATTAATAAATTGGCAAATTCTCCATCATTGGTCAAAATTAATGCCCCAGTTGTATCATAATCTAAACGTCCAACAGGATAGATACGAACATCAGTATCGATTAAATCAACAACCGTTTTCCGTTTCTTATCATCATAAGTTGAAGTAATGACCTGGCGTGGTTTATATAATAAATAGTATTCTTTATTTTCTTTATTAATTTTTTCACCATCAATTTCAATCTTAGCTGTCGAGTTTACCTTTGTTCCTAGTTCTGTTACTAGATTCCCATTTACCGTCACATGACCTGTCCGAATTAGTTCTTCGGCCTTTCTTCTAGAACAATATCCTGTAGCTGCGATCACCTTTTGTAATCTTTCCATACTATCACCACGACCCATTATACAGGATATTTTCTAAAAAGACAATTAACCAAAGAATAAGGTGACTACTATAATACTAGCAATGATTCCAATTATATCAGCAAATAAACCAGCTTTTAAGGCATATCTGGTTTTTTTTATTCCAATGCTTCCAAAATATAAAGTCAAAATATATAATGTTGTATCAGTTGATCCTTGAATCACCGAAGCTAACCTTCCAACAAAACTATCAGGTCCACTTGCTGTAAAAACATTATTTAAAATTGCCAAGGTTGAACTTCCGGAAATAGGACGCATCAGTGCCATGGTTAGAACCTCAATAGGCATTTTAATCATCGTTAAGAGGGGATTTAAAAAGGAAAAGCAAAACTCTAACAAACCACTTTTGATAAAAATATTGATTCCAAAAATCATTCCTAATAGACAAGGAAACATGCTTAAAATCATCTCAAACGATTCTTTTGATCCCTCGACGAAGACATCATAAATATCAACTTTCTTGGAAAGACCATGAATGACAATCATTAAAACAAGAGCAGGAATAACAAGGTTAGATAGAAAGGTGATCATGGCGATGCCTCCTTGCTAGGATACGATCTATCATAAGACCAGCAATGGTCGCAGTTAGCGTTGCTAGAATACAAGGGAAAACAATTTCCATTGGTTTCACACTTCCATGAAGCATTCGAAGTGAGATAATTGTCGTTGGAATAATTGTCATCCCACTGGTATTTAAAACAAGAAAAGTAATCATACTTCGACTGGCGGTATCTTTTTTATGATTGAGTGATTGTAACGCTTTCATGGCCTTTAATCCAAATGGGGTTGCTGCGTTTCCAAGTCCAAACATGTTAACAACAATATTAGAAGCAATATAGCTAAATGCCTCATGACCAGCTGGAATCTCAGGAAATAAGACCTTTAAAAATTTTGATAAACGGGTTGCTAACTTGCGCAATAATCCTGAGACAGTTGCAATATTCATAATCCCTAACCATAAAGCCATAACTGGAAAAATTTTTAAAATCATATCAAACGATTCTTTCGTACTCTCAAGAATGACTGTATTCAACAATTCTAATTTTCCAGTAATAATACAAAATAAAATTCCACTGATGATAAATCCACCCCAAATTTTATTTACCATAGATTACGAAACCACTCCCATATTCCTTTTTTTTGTTTTTTCACAACACTTTTATCTTTAAAATATATTGGGCTCTCTACGATCGCTATATCGTCTAGCATTACCTTTACAACTCCCACCTGTTCTTGATCCTGAACGTTTCTTTTTTTATTCAATTGATAAACTAAGCGAACATTTTCTTTTTCACTCTCCGTTAAAGCAACGGACAAATCACGCTTTAAATATAGAATATCATCACTATAATAATGATTCTCCGACATATTCAATTTATTTTTCTCCACTAAAATATATTTTTTATAGTTGGCAAATCCGTACTCATGCATATTCTTATGATCGACAAAGTCATTCCCATCATCAAGAGTTACAACTGCTAAGTTTAGGTTGTTTTTACTAGCTGTTGATACCAACGTTCGCCGTGCTTTCTTTGTAAACCCGGTTTTTCCACCAGTCGTATTCTCATAAGTATTAAGTAATTTATTTTTATTGTACCATACATAAGTATTTTTATTGGTTTTTAAAACATACTTTTTCGTTCCAACAATTTTACGAAAGGTTGGATTCTGCATTGCATAACTCGTTAGTTTGGCCATATCACTCGCTGTTGAAAAGTTTCCCTTCTCCTGCTCCTCATCAAGACCACTGGGATTATGAAAGATTGTATTTTTCATTCCTATTTCAGAAGCTTTATCATTCATTTTAACAACAAACTTTTGGACATCACCGCCTACATAATCCGCAATTGCTAAAGCAGCGTCATTTCCACTTCGTAACATCAAACCATATAACAAATCTTCAAGCGTTAATTTTTCACCGACTTTTACATAGATTCCCGATCCATAAGCTTTTAAAACCACGTCATCAATGGTCACCGTTTTCTTTAATTTACCAGATTCGATAGCTACAATTGCTGTCATTATTTTGGAAATACTTGCAACACTTCGTACTTCATTACTATTTTTAGAATATAAGACTCTTCCAGAATCAGTATCAACTAAAATACTCGATCTAGCCTGATCGGTAAGTGCCCAAACAGGACTTGGAAAAAGACATAATAAACAAAGGATTACCACTATTTTTTTCATAACATTCACCTATTTAGATATATGAAAAAAGGAACATGATTATGTCCCTTTCTTAATATTCATAAATACCATGTAACTTTTGATGTTGTTCTTCTGTTAAGGCATTCATTTGCCATTTTTTATCTTTCTTCGTAAGTGTCAACTCCATCGTATATTTAACACGATCTTTGGCTTTTTTCATCTGTTCTAACCGATAATCCATAAATTTACTATCGTCATATTCGCCTTTTTCATTTTGAAATTTATCAGGATGTTGCTCAAGATAGTTCTTAGCTGTTCGCAATAATTTTGAATAATCTCTAACCTCGATTTCAACCGTAACTGTTGCTTGATCACCATCTATTTTTTCTTCTTTTACATCATATTGTAATTCTTGATAATGTTTCTTCATGTAATCACGATACGTATCACGTTGCTTACTATTAAAAGCAACTTCTTCTTTCACAACATCATCTAAATCTTCTAACACACTAGAATCTAATGTTTGATACTTAGATAAAAACATTTCTACCTGTTTTGTTGGTGTATTATTCATCTCACCCATGTCACATCCAACTAAGACGAACATCACACTAATTAATATTAATATTTTTTTCATCCGTATTCCTCCTATTTATAGTTTGGTATATTTTAGGAGAAATTATACAAAAAATAATTATAGTAATATATTTCTTTTTTGGTGTTGATTCATATTGGTTGTAATCCTATTAGAAATTGCCTCTTCATCAAAATCATTATCCTCTACATGATCTAAGATAAACTTACAATTCTGTTGATATTGTACTCTTAATCTGGAATCCTCGACCACTTCAATCGCACATTCATCATCCCCTTGCAACAGCTTTGTATGAAGATCACCAAATGATGTAATTTCCATGATATCTAATTTAGAATTACTATATTGATTGATCGGAATTTTATTTAAAATTCGCTGTACTGCATCATATTTTTCCATTACTTCGGGTGCTAAAACAGTATCAAATTCATCTTTGATTTGTTGCTGGTAGCTTAGAGCCTGTTCAACTGTATGACGAATAAGATCTCGATCGATTACCATACTAACTATTTTCCGCAAAAATGAATGGTTTGGTTTTTCAATATACAACAATAAATCATATAACGTATGAATTCCTAAACGAAATAAAGCCTTATAAGCCTCTTCATCAAACTCCAATGCATAGACACTAATTTTTTTAGTCGTATAGGGAATTAAAATACTAGCATAATACTCATTATACATATCTTGGGTATTCTTTATCTGTTTCATAGATGCCTCCTATTACATTATATTCTATTTAAACAAATAACGTACACCTTTTCCGATTTCTCTTACTATTTTTCATTTTATCAAAAAAGTGAGATTATATCCCACTTCATTACATCACTATTTTGATTTCTTAGGTTCGTAATCTTCTAATACTTGAGATTTATATAATTGATAACAATCACGATAATCCCTATAAAGTTTTGCCTGCTCTTCAGGGGTCATTTTTTTTAGCAATTCCATTCCAATATCACCTTCTATTGCGAGACGGATTGCTTCTACTTCATCAACTCCCATATCTATTTGGTTCATAACATTATCATAACGTATTTTAGCTAATTGTATTCGATTCTGGTAATCTTCGTCTTCCAACGCTACAGTTATTCCCACAGGCGTCAAACACACAGCTGCTGTTATCAAAACAGGTACTGCTTTTTCTTGAAGATTTCGAAACCAAGCATGAAAGATTCTCGTTACTTTTCCCGCATGAATCGCCAATTGGGCAATGATCCTCCTACTTTTCTTATATTCTCTCGGAAGAATAAGCTCGTAAATTTCATTATCCGTTTCAACCATTACAAGAACCTGAGAAGATTCCCCACGTTCTGTCAAACGCTTAATCTGTAATTTCTTTAAAACATTCATAAAACGCGAAATACTAATCGAAAATTCTGGATGATTAAAGTCAATAAATACATCACGCTTTCCATCATATAAAATCTTGTATACTATTTTTTCTTGTTCGGAACTGTACTGCATAAAATCACTCCTCACTCTTTAGATTATACGACAATTTTGTTAAAAAAACAATTTGGAAATGATTGGAAATAATTGAGAACTTGTTAAAATTCACAGTTTCCTGGTGTTCTTGGAAAAGGGATTACGTCGCGAATGTTTTCAACACCAGTTATATAAATGAGCAATCGTTCAAAGCCCATTCCAAATCCCGCGTGCTTGCAACCACCATATTTGCGCAAATTCATATACCACTCTAATCCATTCTTTTCCATTCCCAACTGATTCATTCGATCTTCTAAAACATCTAGTCGCTCTTCTCTTTGGCTTCCACCCATCAATTCCCCCGCTCCAGGGACCAACAAGTCAACAGCGGCAACAGTCTCATTATCATCATTCATTCGCATATAAAATGCCTTGATATCTTTTGGCCAATCCGTGACAAAGACTGGTGAATGAAAATGCTCACCGGTTAAATATTTTTCATGCTCAGTAGCCAAATCCTCACCATGAACTGGTGTATTTTCAAATTGAACACCACTATTTATTAAAATATCAATGGCCTCTCGATGAGTAATTCGAACAGCTTTACTCTTTACCACTGCTTCTAGTTTGGCAATAATTCCCTTTTCAACAAATCGATCAAAGAAATTCATTTCATCCTTACAATGATCTAGAACATATTGAATAACATACTTTAACATTTCCTCTTCGATATCCATTAAACCAATAAGATCGCAAAAGGCAATTTCTGGTTCAATCATCCAAAATTCGCTAGCATGAGTTTTTGTGTTTGAGTTTTCAGCCCGAAAGGTTGGTCCGAAGGTATAGACTTTCTTAAATGCCATCGCAAACGCTTCTGCTTCTAACTGTCCAGTCACGGTAAGTCCAACTTTTTCTCCGAAGAAATCTTTCTTATAGTCAATTTCTTGTTCATCATTACGTGGTAAATGGTCAAGATCTAGCGTTGTTACCCGGAACATTTCACCTGCCCCTTCCCCATCATTGGCCGTCAATAGCGGTGTATGCGTATAAATATAGCCATTGGTTTGAAAATAGGTATGAATCGCATAGGCAACTACACTACGAACCCGAAACACCGCTTGAAACAAATTTACTCGGGGACGCAAATAGCCAACTTCTCGTAAAAATTCACGCGTATGTCGTTTGGGTTGAATTGGATAATCCTCAGGACTATCACCAAGTAAAATAAGATTTTCAACTTGAATTTCAAAGGCCTGCCCACTCGCTGGTGATTCAACAAGTGTTCCCACAACCTCAATGCTAGAACCAACATGTAATTTTTGAATTTCATCAAAATTAGCTAATTCATTTCCATAAACGAGTTGTATTGATTTAAAACAAGTTCCATCGTAAAAATCAATAAAACCAAATTCTTTTTGTTTACGATGATTGCGAATCCATCCTTGTAAGCAAACAGATTTCCCCATATAACTATCTAATTCTCGATATAATTTTACTACATCCATACATTTCATAATTTCCCTCTTTCTAATAAAAAAAGTCACTAATATAAGGGGCGCAAACGCACGGTACCACCCTTATTAGTAACTTGGTTCTTGGTAACGGTAACAACCGATCTTTACTACTTCATTCGTAAAGACACTCCGTGGTGTTATTCTGATTCCCTATCTTACTAGTTTCCACCATCCTAGTTCTCTATTTAGTAGTTGGAATCATACTTCTCCACATCAACGATTTCTAATGCGATTATACGTTAAAATAAATATTTAGTCAAGAATTATTTAATTCCTGTGGAAAAAAGATGAATTTTTCTGATAATTCTGGGAAAAAGTCTATTTTCGAACCCCTGTTAGTTTTAAAAACTGATAAACCTGTGGATAAGTGGAATTCCAATGTTGCTTTAAAGCAGTTCGCAATCGAGTAATCATTTTATTCTTGTCATCCTCTTTTTCATTAAAACATTCATAATAAAGATATTTTAACTTCTCAAAATTATGTCTCTCTAATTTTTTCAATTCTTTATCGATATAAATAGATAAGGTGATCTCATGACGTGTTTTAAATTCATCAATAGGACGTTGGTCTAATAATTCATATGTTAAAGGTGTCTCACTAATCCGCTCAGCCACCTCGATTACTTCTCCTTCTTCATCGACAATTAGTTTACTAATCCCGACACTTTTTCCTTGAGGATTTAGTTCAATAGCAATGACTTCCATGCCGTCACTTACTAACATTGCGTAAGCAATTTTATCAACACCCTTACTTTGAAATACTTCGGTTCTATTTTTAATCTTTTCCATAAAGGTCTCATTAAACACAACATTATGATGTTTCAACTTTAGTAACGCTTCACTACCTACTTTAAATAATGGAATCTTCCTAATATGTTCAATCGGATCTTCTAAATTCCAATCATAAAAATCATATGGTACTTCGTTAAAATTCACTAATATATCATATATGTAATTCATATTGTTTTCCTCCTGGTATGATAATTGATAATACGATAATAATGATCCCTACTACTGCATAGATACATTCTATTCGTTTACTAATAAAGTTGACATATTCTGAAAAATTATACCCAATCGTTAATAAATTTAAATAACTAATAATATAGACACAACCAATTACCGTTAATCCAAATCCGACTAGTAAAAAGAACAACCGATTTATCATATTATCACCTAATAACATTATATTGTAATTTCTTTTTTTTATTTGCTCATTTCCATATTAGAAAAAAAGACAAATTTTCTTGCCTTTCTATTATTTACAAATAATACCTTTATCTTCAAAGTGTTTCTTTTGTTCTTCTAACGATTTTGATAATTTAAACTCATCAAAATTATTCATATCTTCATCGCTCATCTCCTCAAGCGCTAATTCAACATTTGCTCGATATAAACTAGCACTATCTTCAATTACATTGGTTGTAAGTCCGACAACATCTTTAAATTTGTCAGCAATATTCGTAAATACAGACTTATTGGTATCAAACATTTCTTTTCCAGTATCATCATTTAAATTATAATGTAATTTCATCGTAATTGATTTTACCTTATCACCATCGTGTTTAATAATATAACTTGATTCATCTGTTACACCAGCATTCTTTTCATCTTTGGTACATGTTGTCGTTTGATAAGCAACATCGGTCGTTGGAGCAATATCACTATTATCATTATTATCTGTTACGTCGTTATTTTTTGTTCCACAACCAGTCATACATAGTGCTCCAATCATGATCGCAAGCCACATATATTTTTTCATTATTTACACCTCCAATCATTTGTAGTATTCCCAAATGTAAGACATTTATGTATTAGATTATTGTTTGAAATAAAGAAGCTATAAAAACTAGCGTTCTTACTTCTTAAGTTATTTAGCTCTATATTTATTACGATTTACATATAATATAAACTATATTTTTTTATAATTTTATTTCATTTACTTTTTTTCAATATCATGCTAAAATGCCTATTAGTAAAAGGAGTTTTTTTAATGATGAATACTTTAAGTAGCAAGCCTTGTTTTCTAGTCCAAAGAGGTACTTTTAAAAATCATATTCAAACTGTCACGAAGAGAAGTGATCTTATTAATTTTGACTATATGGGATCAGCAGAGTTCGAATGTGGAGCTCTACCACAATCCACTATTAGAATGCTTACAAATATCCAATTTTATGATATTATTTCATTCCCACAATATGTCAATTTCGCGGGTGAGGAATTAAAAGTCTATGGCCCAAAAATGTTTATTAGTCATATAAAGGAAATCCTAGATAACCTTGCTTTAGATACGATTCATTTAAAAGAGTATTGCGGATTATCAGAATATCTACAAAGCCAAACGGGTGATCAGTTACCAAATTTTTGGTGGGATATCGAAAATGATTTTTATATTTTCTTTGGTGAAGAAAAAGCAACAATGATTTTAGAATTACATAGAATACTATTTCAAAATAGTGACCTTAAAATTAAATTGAACCATTGGAACAAGTTATCAAAATATTATTTGCTTATGTATCCAGATTTAGATGAAGAAGCACGTAATTTTTTGATGTCAAAACAAAAACCCCTAGTAAAAAGCCTGATTAAAAAAAAGTTCAAGAAAAAAAGCCCTTAATGTTAAAGGCTTTTTTATTATGAGTCATCACCAGCGGCATTTACTAATTCTAATTGATAAAGAAAAAAGTTCTCAAAAGTTCAAAATAATCATCTGTTTTAAACACCACTGTATTATCATTTTTCTTTTTTACTCCAGGAAAATAAGAGAATTTTTCAGCATTTATATGATCCTTATAGCATATTTCCATTTCAAAATGTTTAGGGAGATCAGGTACGGCTTGTGATAGGTCTTGTTTTAAACTTTTTTCTACCTGATTTTTAATAAGATTCAAGGTTTCTTTGGGATTATAGTTTAACGTTGAAGCTCCTTTTCCTTCTTTTATCGCACAAGTAATTAATTTTGGATGTAAATCTTGGTTATCTTCACATAGCATTTTATCACCTGATAAAAAGACGATAGGAACATGTTCTAATGCTGCTGCATAACTATAAATCATGAATTCACTCGCAATTTTTCCATTAATTTTTACATATAAAGGTCTTAAGCTTTCGGTATGGGATAAAGGATTACCCGAACGCGAGGCAGCAGAATGATACCCAATAAAAATTGCTGCATCAAAAGTCGCATCTAATCCTTCTACCATACCATATGGATGCCCTGACCAACCCCTTATTAACCTTACATTGGAAGGTAATTGATTAATATCAATGTTGTTACCATATCCATGGGCATCGCGAACAACAATTTCAGTTGCTCCAGCTGCATTTGCACCCTCACAAGCAGCAAGGACCTCTTTCGTCATTCGTTCTGCATGTTGTTTATATTCTGATTTATCAGGGAATGTCTCTGGCCAAAAAGTCGTTGTTGTAATTCCTTCTATATCTGCGCTTATAAAAACTTTCACATTTTTCCCTTCTTTCAACAATTATATTATAACTTAAAGGGACATGTTTACAATAAAAAAACCAAACCATGAAAAGATTTGGTCTAATTTCAAATGGTGGAGAATAAGGGACTCGAACCCTTGACCCCCTGCGTGCAAAGCAGGTGCTCTAGCCAACTGAGCTAATTCCCCAGGATGTTTCAAGCGAAACAACACTAAGATTATAGCACACCAAAAACAAGAATGCAATACTTTTTTAGCACGATTAAGCATTTTCGTTAAATTTAATTGGAATTTCTGCTTTTAATAAAACGGGAAAACAATCAAATAGAGTAACTATTACCCTATTTGATCTACCGTATCAAATCGATAACCTAAAGCATGCATTTTGTCAATAAAATCACCAAGTGCTAAATAATTTCCTTTATTTTTAGGATGCAATAAATAAATTGCTCCATTATGATATAAACTCATCATTTTCTGAAGTGCCTCTGTTTTCGATAAGTCACGCTCAAAATCAACATAAGCAGCACTCCAAAAATAAGTTCGATACCCCATATCCTGTACCATTCTAAGACTACGGTAACTCCATTCACCCGCAGGCTCTCGATATACTTTCGGCATCTCGCGCCCAGTAATCTCCCGAAATGTATCAGCTGTATCTGTTATTTCTTTGCGATAGGTATCGTATTGTTCTTTATTCGCTAATGTTGGCATCATTTTATGATGACTAGTATGATTTCCGACAATATGTCCATCTTTGACCATTTGCCGAATTAAGGCTTTATTATCAGCCATATATTTCCTACATAAGAAGAATGTTGCTCGCACTTTTTTTTCACGTAAGACATCCATAATTTCTTTTACATAATTATCATTAGCCCCTTCATCCAATGTCAGGTAAATTACTTGTTCATCAGCTCCCATATAATAAGCACTATATGGTTTTAAAATCTCTGGGGCTATATCAGCTTGAGGTCGCTTATGGTCTTTTTTATTTCCATGACCCCAGCCACGACTCGTATTATCTAATTTGTCATATTCATCTAAATAGGTTAACACCTTGGGAATCACTCGAATTGTACGTGTCATAGACGCCTTATTCCCACTACGATCCGTTACCATATAAGTAATACTTGATATTCCAATTTTATTGGTATTCAATGTCTTTTTTACAATAACTTTATGGCTAATATCCCCCTCTTCAGGATCCAGTGCTTGATATCCTGGTTCTTTATAAGAACTTCCCTGCTTCAACACCATGGTTTTATTTCCTCTTAAAGTTAAAACTGGTTTATTTCGATCACGCACAATAACCGTTCGTTTTATTTTACGAACAATTCCCAATGGATTTCGTGCCGCATAATAAATTAAATATGTTTTCCCAATATTAGAGTTGACAGTCCCATCAATCGTAACTCGAAGTCTCGTCCCTAAGAAATGAGCAGTTGCTCCCTCCTCTTCATATTCAGTATTAGGTTCCATATAGATCACATTTTTACCATTTAAATCAATGTCAATTAGGAAAATAGTTCCAATCCATAATAGCCACATAAATAAAAGAAATACAATCATATAAATATATTTTTTGTCCATTTTATCACCACAATCAATACAAGTATATGAAATATTTGTTCAAATTTTCCTGATTATTCATTATAAACCACATAATAAAAAAAGCCTACTTTATTTTCTTATATCATGTTATAACGAATACGAGGTATTGATATGGATAAAATTGATTACAAAAAAAGTGAGAAAGAATTATACTTTCCCAAACAGGAACCTAGTATAATAAAGATCCCAAAAATGGGATTTATTATGGTCGATGGAACTGGCAACCCCAATAAAGAGAATGGAGAATATCAGAAAGCCCTAGAATTATTATATGGATTATCATATACGATAAAGATGAGTAAAATGGGGAAGGAAACTCCAGAAGGATATTTTGATTATGTTGTTCCACCTCTTGAAGGATTATGGGATATTCAGGATGAATATTTTGATGGGACGCAAATAGCTAATAAAGATCATTTTATATGGACTTCCATGATTCGGCAACCGGAATTTGTAACCCCTGAAATCTTTGAATGGGCTGTTGCTTCACTAAAACAAAAAAAGCCTGATTTAGATTATACAAAAGCGCGATTTGAAGTGTTAGAAGAAGGAAGATGTGTCCAAGCAATGCATATTGGATCATATGATACCGAGTCAAATACCATTCAAAAAATAGAACAATTTATTGTTGGGCAGGGATATCAAAATGATATCGGCAGTCATTACTCTACGGGTCAAAAAAAACGTCATCACGAAATTTATTTAAGTGATCCTAGAAAAACCAAACCAGAAAATTTAAAAACCGTAATTCGCCATCCAATCAACAATTAACAATTGGATAATTTTATAAACATTATTAAAATCCTTATCGAATATGATAAGGATTTTATCGTGCCAATACGATTAAATCGATATTATTATTTTACCATCTATAATTCATGCTGGATAATGATTATGCCTCATCATCTATTTCAAGACCAATTGGACAATGATCACTACCATATACATCCATATATATTCGCGGATTATATACATTGGTTATAAAATTCTCTGAGACCAAGAAATAATCAATTCGCCACCCAATATTACGATCGCGGACTCCAGGCATGTAACTCCACCAACTATATACCTCGCTCTTATTGGGATAATAATAACGATAAGTATCGACGAAACCATTTGCCAATAACGTTGAAAACTTTTCACGCTCTTCAATCGTAAAACCAGCATTTCCGATATTTTGTTTGGCATTTTTAATATCAATTTCTTGATGGGCAACATTAAAGTCACCACAGATAACAACTGGTTTCTTAACACGTAGTAAGTTTACATACTGCCTAAAATCATCTTCCCAGCGCATTCGATACGTCAAACGTTCTAGTCCCCTTTTAACATTCGGAACATAAACATTTATTAAATAAAACGAAGGATATTCCAAGGTAATCATTCTTCCCTCATGATCGTGTTCTTCAATTCCCATTCCATATACCACCGAAATTGGTTTGGATTTTGAATATACCATTACACCTGAATATCCCTTCTTCTCTGCTGGATTTAAGTAACAGTAATAATCAGACGGATCAAACGGTATCTGTTCAGCCAGCGCTTTTACTTCTTGCAAACAAACGATATCGGCTTTAGCCTCATTCCAAAATTCTTCAAAGCCCTTTTTCAAACAAGCTCGAAAACCAGCAACATTCCATGATATTAACTTCATAATTCTCCTTTTTACAATTGCTCAATTGTTTCTATCTTTGATATTCCCCTTTTTAAAAATTCTTCAATTATATGACTCACAGCTTCTTTTTTTGATTCTCGCAATAAATCATGTGTACAATCACCAATATAGATAATTTTCTTCTTATCTGTTCCTAGTTTATCATAGAGATACTTGGCCGTTTCAGGCGGAACTACTTTATCTTCCATTCCTTGAATGATTAGTGTTGGAACATGTACATTTTCTGGTGTCTTTTGATAATCAGCAACTAACTTCATAAATTCTTTTACCGTTGAAAATGGTAATTTTGTTAATCGAGATGTCACTTCATCTTTCCCATATTGACTTAAAATCTCCGGTGTTAATTTTAAAATATCGAAGATATTAATATTACGATCTTCAACATTAAAATAACGAAAAGCTGGGGCAACTAAGACAAGCTTTTTCACTTGTTTATATTCGCTTGCCAAATAAGTTGCGATTACTCCACCCATACTATGACCAATGATATCGATCTCCTGATAACCATTCTTCACTAGCATGTCAACCATGTCTTTCGATGCTGTTAACCATTCCTCACAAGTTGACTTATTATTCAAAATATGCGAATGTCCTGGTAACGTATAGGTATAAACATCAAATTTCTTGTTTTTCTCTATATAATTCGCTAAAAACTCTTGATCATAGGTTCCACCAGCAAACCCATGAATCATTAAAACGGCTTTTCGAAGTAAAATCATATTATCACCTGTCTTCATTATACTATATTTTATCTATCATGGTTATGTTTATTTTTATAATACTTCATTTCTTAAAAAAGTTATGAAAAAACATAACTTTTTATTATTATTTTATTTTGTTATTATCATAGTCTTCCATTTGCTCATAACTGAAATGTGATGGATATTTAGGAAAGGTGTCGACCTTTAAATTGTCTAATTCCTGCTCAAGAATATTATTTTGAACAATAAACCTATACTTGATCGCTTCAATTAAATCTTCCCTTGTTGCATATGAATGAATCCCCTTGTAAGTAGACCAAGCATTTTCAAACCAACGCCATTTACCATTTTCAAAATAGATTAAAAAAACATGGCCAGGGGGCGTCATTTTCTCTGAATATTTGTATATTTAAAACTTCATATTGATAATTATGCTTTTCAAACCAATCCCTTTCTAACTCTACTTGGTCTACACAGATTCCACACTGGTTTTCTAACACTTCCTGAGGTGTCATCAGAGAGTATTCTGTGTACATCATAGGACCAAGTTCATCGTGCAATTCACCTGCTTGATCCATCCATTTATATGCTATATTAAAATGCATATAAGTAGAAAGTTCATAGGGGGGTATTTATTAATTCGTATTTTGTTTTATCAACAAAACAATCCTTAAAATCACGATATTGCACTTTTATCACTTCTATCGGTTTGACATTTGCAAATGATACATATTGACAAGTGTTATTACATTGCTTAAATTTCTCACTATCTAATACATAAATATATCCATAACTATCATCGGGAATAGTTCCACTATATATTTTCATTGCTAAATTATCTTCTCTATCACCAATACTACAGGCAACTTTTCCTTTTCCAATGGCGTATGGAATAGCACCTTTAAAGATAGCCGTTCCATAAATAGCCTTTTGTTCGTTTATTCTATACCCAACATCATCATGGCCTTGTTTAGGTTCGATATCAGTTAAAATAAGTTGCGAAGAACCATGAAATATATATTTAGGATTTTTATTTGTTTGCCATAAATATTCAGGTTTTATAATTGTATTAATCTTCATAATAACACCCAACTATCATCATTATTCTATTGTAATCTATTAAATTTAATCTAAAGCAATATCAAGTTTATTCACATAATAAGTAGCAGCTCGGAAAATAAAATTCGTTTCTAATTGCTCAACTAGCTTTTTTACTTTAATATTTGATAAAAAAGGAGAGTGAATCATATATAGATCCCTGCCTAAGACTTTTCACATTGCACACGTGATAACATTATAATCCCAAATTATTAATTATTATACTTTTCCCGTTCATGAATTAAATGTGTTCTTTCTGTAATGATCTTCATATCATGTGTCATAATTTGGATTTCAGTATTTATATCATATTTATCTAATTTCAATATATAGGCTTTAAATCCAGTATTCTTTGGATTAATGAAATAGTTAGAAATTTTATATGGTTCATAATAATTCGTCAGTATTGAATAAACACGATGACACAAATTTTCATTTTCAACTAAAATTCGAAACCCAATAACATCTTCAACATCAATTATATTTTTTAAATTATTCTTTTGCAACTTTCTGTAAATATGATCTTCAGATTTGATTCTATATTCAAGCTTGTATGGAATTTCAATCATTAGATTATTTATTTCTATTTTTATATCTTCTATGATTTTTTTTGATTTCATCACTAAATCTTCATATTTCATTAACTTCTATTCCTCCCTAAGCAATTTACTATAATCATACCTCATATATACAGTTACTTGTAACACCTCAATGTTCACTAACACTATTTGACAAAAAAATAAATTTATTACTAACTGCTAATTTTCATCTTTTAATAAATATTTTAACATTCGTTCAGGATTATTTAAAAAAGATTTAGTAATTTGGAAATGTTCCGTTTCTTTATAGTCCATTTCTATTAATTCACTATCCTTAATATATATAAATTGAGCATCTGGCATGGCCATCAACATTGGTGAATGAGTGGAAATAATAAATTGGGCATCACCTGTTTTTGAAAGCTCATTTATCATTACCATAAATGATAATATTTTTTGTGGTGATAATGCTGCCTCTGGTTCATCTAAAATATAGATCCCTCGAGTTCCAAAGCGATTTTCAAAGAGAGATAAAAAAGATTCCCCATGTGATTGTTCATTTAATGATTTTCCACCATAAGGTTTGTAAGACCTCCGATCAAATTTTGCTAATTCATCTAGGTAAATAGCAAATTGATTAAAACTATCCGCGCGCATAAAAAAACCATTATTTACTTTTATTTTCCAAGAAAAATTTATATTCTTTAAAATAGCTTTTACATCATTTTTTTGCCCATTATATAAATGGCTTTTACTTCCTCCACTGATATTAAAACCACATGAACCTGCAATAATTTCCAATAAAGTTGATTTTCCTACGCCATTATCACCAGAGATTATTAATATTGGTTTTTTTATTGATAAATCGAAATATCCACTATTAAAGAGTGGTAAAGAGAATGGATATAATTTTGTGGAAAATTTAATATCTTCCATTTTAATATGAGTTAAAAAAGGTGATTTAATCATGTGCAAATTCCTTTCTGAATAAAATGTTTTTTTAAATATTCTTTATACTTATATTCTACCAGTTCTATTACATGATGGGCATATTTTTCCTGATATTATTCCCTTTATATTATATTCGTCACAATTAAACTACCTATTAATTTGATGCTAGCATTTTAGTAATAAATATTATATAATTCTATTGAAGGTGGATAAAAATGAAAGATTTATTACATCGTATCACAAAATAAAAAAAGATAGAAGAGTTTTTCCAGGAAAATTTTGAGAAGGTTAAAGAAATATCCTGTAAATACTTTTCTAAAAATGTAAAAACTGCAAAATAAATGATGAGAAAATAATATTAATATGAGAAGGTGTATATATGACCGAAGATAAGAAAGACATTAAAGTTGGTGTTAATCCTATAATAGTCAATAATAATAAAATATTATTAGGAAAAAGAAAAAACACTTTTGGTGAAGGAACGTATGGACTTCCAGGTGGTCATTTGAAAAGTAATGAAACAATAGAACAATGTGCCATTAGGGAAATACAAGAGGAAACAGGCTTAATTGTTTTAGAAGAAGATTTAAAAGTTATAAATATAGCAAGAACTTATGACAGAATACAAATAGGAGTCTTAGTTAATAAATATGATGGTATTCCCAAAATAAGAGAACCACATAAATGTTCTGATTTAGGCTTCTTTGATTTAGATAAACTACCAGAATTATTTAGTGGCACAAAAGTTAATATAGAATTATATAAAAATAATGAATTTTATAATAAAAATATAAACTTAAATTAAATTTTCTCATGCCTCTTGAGATTACCTCACTTCAGGAAAAATCAAACTATTTTGTTTGTTGATAGCTAAAAACCAGGAATTCCAATATGGAACTTTAGTTCTCTTTCTTTTAAAGAAATGTTAAATTACAATGGAAATTAAAAAGAGATTTATGGGGTATGTCAAGAAAAGTGTGTAAGTAGTTAGGATATTATATATAAATCATATCA